>JAAYQY010000074.1 GCA_012519125.1 Spirochaetales bacterium | reverse complement strand
CAGGAATGAGGGTGACTGAGACAATGAGGGAGGCCAACAAGCTGATGATGATGGTGCCGGCCATCGGGGTTATCATCTCACCGAGCATCTCAAGATTGCTGCGCAGCATCACCATCGGCACGAAAACGCAGACAGTGGTCAGCGTGGAAGCAGTGATGGAAACGATCATCTCCTTGGTGCCAAGGATTGCCGCTGCATGCAGCTTTGCCCCTCGCTCGCGGTAGCGGAAGATGTTCTCCAATACGACGATGGAGCTGTCGACGGTCATGCCCAACCCCAATATGAGGCCGGTCAGGGTCATGAGGTTCAGTGAATACCCCATGAAAAACATCACCAAGACGGTGAGCAGCATGGAGATGGGGATCGAGATACCGATGATCAGCGTTGACTTGATGCTCCTGAGGAAGATGAACAGCACCACCATAACCAGGGCAACACCGTACAAAAGGCTTTGGTACACCGTGTTGATCGTAGACTCAATCATCGAGGTGGTGTCTACAATGACTTCCAGGCTCATCCCCTTCGGCAGTTCCTTGTTGAGGTCGACGATGAGGTCGTTGATGCGCTTTGCAACCTGGACGCTGTTGGCATCCGACTCCTTGGAGACGGAGATGTAGACCCCAGGCTCCCCGTTTATGTACACCTTGCTGGTTGCATCGCGGTATGCATACGAAACGGTGGCAATGTCGGAAAGGCGCACCACATTCGAACCGATCACATTCCCCTTTGCATCATACTTGGGGAAGGAGGTGACCATAGCCTCTTCAATCTGATTGAGGGAAGAGAACTGTGCATCGGTGCGCAAGAGATAGGAGAGATCGCCTTCGATGAGCGACCCTGCCCCTACCTGCAGGTTCTGCGGGTTGAGGGCATAGGCAACCTGAGAAACGGTAAGTCCATAGGCGTCCAGACGGTTCTGGTCGATGGCTACCTGGATGAAAGCATCCTGCCCACCGTTGATCGAAGTTGAGGAGACCCCAGCTACCCGTTCAAGGCGGTTCTGGACAAAGTCCTTCACCACCTCCCTGAGCTCATTGGCATCCTGCCCGTCAGAACCACGCAAAGCGATGTTCATGACCGGCATCATATTGGTGTTCAGCTTGAAGATCGAGGGTTTGGTTGCATCCTCGGGAAACATGTCACCGAAGAGGTTGAGGTTGTCGTTGATCGACTGGCTTGCCTTGTCCAGGTCAGTACCGTAGGCGAACTCCAGCATGACCATCGAAACCCCTTCCGAGGAAGTTGAGCTGATGGTCTTGATACCCCCGACATTCGACACCCCACTCTCAATGAGCTTGGTAACCCTGCTCTCCATCGTCTCAGGACTCGCACCTTGGTAGGTGGAGTAGACGATGACCATGGGCAGGTCCATCTCAGGAAACAGTTCCACAGCCAGATTGGGATAGACCACCAAGGCCAGTGCTACCAACAAGAGGTAGATGACGATAATGGTGGTTGGCCTGCGGACTACAGTATTGGTAATGCTCATAGATTGATTCCTTTCTTACTGAAGTACCCGCACCAGCGTACCTTCGGTAAGGAGGCTCTGGCCTTCGGTGACCAGAAGATCGCCTACGTTGAGGCCCTCTTTGATCTCGATCATGTCTTCCACCTGCAAGCCTACCTCGACATTGACCCGATGGGCTGCATTTGCTTCGTCCACGAGGTAAAGATACGCTTGGTTTCCACTGTACAGCAGAGCTGAGCGGGGAATTGCGATGACTGACTCAAGGTGTTCGGTAAACAGTGTGATGGTTGGGAACATCCCGCTCTTGATCTTTCCTTCAGCATCCTCAAACGTAAGCCCGATTTCCAGGGTTCTGGAACCTGGATTGAGCACAGGGCTCAAGCGCGAGACCACAGCTGGGAAGGTTTCATTCGGATAGGCTTTGAAGATGAGCTCAGCTTTGGTTCCAATAGTAACGCTGCCGATGTGGCGTTCGGCTATGTCGGTAACCACTTCCAAGTTCTCAAGCATGCCGATGCGCACCAAAGGAGCTTGCATGCTCACCCCTGCCCCAACCACGAAGGGAAGCGCGAGGACCGTTCCGGCAGCGGGAGCCTTCACAGCCACTTCCTTGTAGACGACACCCGGACGGGAGGGATCGATGGTAGCGATGACCTGATCTTTCTCCACTCGCTGGCCTACACTGACCGTGAGCGTTCTCAGTGTTCCGGTTACTTCGGGATAGACGTCGAGGGAACTGGGATCGATGACACTACCGTTGGTTCGGATGGTATTCTGCAGATTGGATGGTGCAACCTCCAGGACCCGGACCGGTACGGAAACTTGTTCTGTCGACTCCTCTACCGCTTGTTGGGGAACTAGGCTCTTGAGGTATTGGAAGGGATTGATGACCACCAATGCAGTGGCCAGAATGATGAGGATAATCAGGAT
>JAAYQY010000073.1 GCA_012519125.1 Spirochaetales bacterium | reverse complement strand
TCTCGACCGTGGGTACAAGCGGATGCTTGGCTTGTTGCTCTCCTACAAGTGGCTCACTGTCCTGCTGGTCGTTCTGATCCTGGTTTTGACCTTCCAGGCTTTCGGAGCCATGCATCGTTCGCTGTATCCGACCATGAGTGAGACCTCAGTCTCCCTGACGGTCACCCTTCCGCAGGGAACTACCCTGGAAACCACCGAAAGCTTGCTCAGGGACCTGGAAGAAAAGGCGAAGGTGGATATCAAGGGATACAAAGACATCATCGTCACCATTGGTGGAGGTGGCATGTTCGGCGGAGGTGGAACCAGCAGCGGTTCCCTGCAAGTCTCCCTGCTCGAAGACGAGGAAGGGGTGGATACCATGCAGCAAGTCCAGGAGAAGCTGAGACGCTACTTCGATCTCTATCCAGCAGCATCCTTCTCCTTCTCCCAGATGTCCATGGGGTTGGGCAATCTCAACCCGGTTGATGTGACGGTCAAGAGCGATGATCTCAATCTTGCTGTCGCGACTGCAGAGCAAATTCGGGACCTCATTGAGGAAAACCTGCCCAATATCAAGGAGATCCGGACTGATTTCAGCAAAGGACTTCCCGAGCTGCATATCAAGATCGACCGTGAACGGGCGTATGCGTATGGACTTACCATGCAGACCATTGCCACCGAGATCAGCAACAGCGTGAACGGTATGACCGCCACCCAGTTGAAGCAGAACGGAAATGACACCGATGTGGTGGTGATGCTCCAGAAGTCTGACCGCTCCAGCGAGCTGGATCTTAAACGGATTTTTGTACGCAATGCCATGGGTGAAAAGATCAGCCTGGACAACCTCGCCACCTTGGAACGCTCCACAGGACCTGTTTCCATCAACCGTGAGAACGAGATGAGAACAGTGCATGTGGTCGGAGGCTTGGCAGAGGGGTATGCATCCAGTCAGGCTGAGACTGACATCAAGGCGCTGCTTGCCGAGAAGTTGCCTCTCTCTGATGAAGTGTTTCTTGAGTATGGCGGTGACTTTTCCGACATGAGCCAGATGTTCAACCAGGTGATCATGATCTTCGTCTTGGCAGTCATCCTGGTGTTCGGGGTCATGGCCTCCCTCTTTGAGTCCTTCCGAAACCCCTTCATCGTCCTCCTGTCCATGCCGCTGATGATGGTCGGTGTGGTGGCACTCTACCTGATTACGGGGGAGACCTTCAGCCTGATCAGTGCCATCGGTATCGTCATCCTAGCCGGTATTGTCGTCAACAACGGTATCGTGCTCATCGAGTACATCAACTTGCTGCGCAAGCGTGGGCTTCCCATCAAGCAGGCGTGTATTGAGGCTGGTGGAAACCGACTCAAGCCAATTCTCATGACCAGCTTGACCACGATCTTCGGTATGATCCCCCTTGCCTTCTTCGGAGGACAGGGAGCAGAGCAGATTCAGCCGATCGGGCAGACCATCATCGGTGGTATGGCGATCAGTACTCTGATGACGATCTTCTTCACTCCGGTCCTCTATGCCCTGTTCAACAGGGACAAGAAGAAGAAGGATGTAGAGAGCATCGAAACCTATGCAGAGGAGCTGTGAGATGAGAAGAGTGGAAATCATTGCCGCTCAGGCAATCCTGGATGACGTACTGGAAGCACTGGATCACTATGAGGTTCCTATGCACTACACCATTATTCCAACCGCTCATGGCAGAGGCAGAACGATTCCCAAACTGGGAGACGATGTATGGCCGGAGGAGAATTTCATTCTCATCATCTACTGTGAGCATGGCTTGCTCACCCGCATCGAGGCAGCCCTTGAATTGGTGAAGAAGAAGTACGACCACGAGGGTATCGGATACTTCGTAATGTAAGGGGGGGATGTTTGTGAAAAGAGTACTGCTTCTTACGCTGTTGCTCACTCTTTTCTTCTCCCTCTCTGCTATGTCCCTGGACTTTGTTGCTTTGGAAGCAAGAACGGCACTCAGTGGTGTGTTCTTGCTTCTTGATGCAGATGAGGTGATATTCTCAAAGCAAATTGGCTACAAAGATCACAGGCAACAGCTTGTTTTTGATGAACACACCCTCTTCTGCATCGGGTCGATCACAAAGCCCATGGTGGCCATGACGCTCCAAAATCTGGTGGATGAAAACCAGCGGGTAGGGGAGTTTCTTCCCCAACTCACTACGCTTGCTCCGCTTACGATTGCATCTCTTGTGAACCACCGGACCTCATTGGTTCGTGATCTCACCGACCTTGGTCTGGTCGATTCCTATGAGGCGATCTCCCTCTCCGAGCTGGTTTCTCTGATCGATCGGAAGGGGATGGGCCAACCTGGAGGCAGGTACGCATACAGCAACGCAAATTATCAGGTATTGGCCAAAATCCTTGAGCAGAGAACCGGACAATCTTTTGCCCAGGCGATGGAAAGCAGGCTCTTTCTTCCCTTGGGCATGCGTGAGAGTCGGGCTTTGGATGAAGACATCCCGGAGGCCTTGGCACAGGGACACAGCAGAAATCTGCAGACACTGAAACCCTATCACTTTTCCACGCTGGCCGGTTCCGGCAATGTGGTAGTTACGGTAAAGGACTTGGTGCACTTCACCCAAGCGGTGCTCAACGGGTATTTTGGCGACCCCTTCACGCTTTGGGGATGGAACAGGGGAACCTTTTTCGAGAAGCTCTATCTGGAGCAC
>JAAYQY010000072.1 GCA_012519125.1 Spirochaetales bacterium | reverse complement strand
TGAAGCTGATGCATCAGGCCGCAGAAGCCCGGTGGAGATTCCCGGCAGCGAACAGATGTACGAGTATGACACGGTCATCGTCGCCATCGGCAACGACAGCAACCCGCTCATCAAGGCAACTACCGATGGCATCGAGGTGAACCGGAGAGGCAACTTCCTCGTCAACGAAGAGACTTGTGAGACTACCCTCAAGGGGGTGTGGGCAGGTGGAGACATCGTGCTTGGAGCTGCAACGGTCATTCTGGCTATGGGCCAGGGACGCAAAGCGGCAAAGGCGATGAACAGCTACTTGTCAGAACGCTAGGCACAAAAGAGGGGTGGGCCGATTGAGACAGCCCACCCCGCCTTGAATCAGATTCTTCGTTTGTGTATAGTACAGAAGTGGATATTCAACATGATTGCCAATCGGTGATCTGTCAGCTTCAGTCAAAAGAAAAGACCCAGGCCATCCTGGAAGTGATAGATTCCTGTTCAGTATTTTCCTCTCTCCCTGACCTCGAGCGGTTCAAGCGCGGGGTGCTCCGTCGTGAGCGATTGCAGTCCACCGGGATCGGCCATGGGGTTGCAATAGCACACGGAAAGATACTCGGGCTGAATGAAGTGCATATTGCCCTGGGCATCAGCCGAGAGGGCCTCGAATATGGCAGCAGCGACGGAATGCCGGTGCATCTGCTCTTTGTCATCGCCTCTTCCCCCTCCATCCAGATGGAGTACTTGGGAGCACTGAGCTCCATTCTTCGAAGCGTCCGTACCGAAGAGATGCGCACCCACCTTTTGGATATTCATCAGAGCAAGAGCGATGAGGCTTGCCGACGATTCTTTGCCATGATGGCAGAACAACGCTTTGTCTGGTTCTGCAAGGACCTTCAGTAGAACACTCCCGCACACAATACGGCATCGACTTGCTTGTCATGTGCCTCCACAGGGAGGGATTGCACAAGTTGATGGCTCCTGCATATGCCCAGGGTAGGGCAGCTGGAGTACTTTGCAAGATAGCGGTCATAGTAGCCTTTCCCTCTTCCCAATCGCTGTCCCTGTACGGTATAGGCTACTGCCGGTACGAGCAGGAGATCATCCTTGGTGGGGAAGAGTTCCTCTGTGGCTTGGGGTTCTGCAATGCCAAAGCGACCAAGGTGCAAGAGTTCAAGGGAAATTACCTGATAAAAGTGAAGACTTCCCTCTCTATCGCTGACGGGAAGTGCAAGCACCTTGTGTGCCAGCGCATCCTTGAGCACAGCAGTGAGATCAACCTCATCGCCAAGTGGAAAGAAGGCAAAGATACGACTGGCCTTTGCATAGACAGAGCTGGAAAGCAAACTGATGCAACTTTTGGCATCTTCATTGCTGAAGTCTCTGTTTCCCTGTGCTCTGATAGCCTTGCGTAGTGTCTGCTTTGTTTCCATTGGCTGATTATAGCACGAGTGAACCGGCAGCAATGAGAGCCGAGAATCCCAGAAGAACAAAATCTGATGTGCTGTAGGGCAACCCAGGACGCTTTCTGGCTGGGTCGAAGTTGCGTGCCTCCAAGGCGAGGGAGAGTTCCTGCGCCTTGTCCAGAAGCAAGCTGAAGATGGAGGATGAGAGGGAGGTGATGGCCCTGTACGGGTTTCTCCTTCGCTCAAGTCGGGCCTTTCGGGCTGTCACCACTTCCAACGAGGCATCGAAGATGAGTGGCAGGATGCTCAAGGTCAGCTCAATGGTGCTGGCCACTACCGCCCCATGTACGAAGGGGATACGGTCGAGCAGGTTTCCCAGGGCACGAGCCAGATCATCCGGGGCTGTTGCATCGGCGATGAGCATGCCACAGAGGATGATGCAGAAGAAGCGGATTGCAGCGGTTGTCGAGAGAAGGATGTCCTGGTGGGCAAGATATTCGGTAATGAGAATGAGAGCCATCAGAATTGCAAAAAAGCGCAATTCCCGCTTGTAGTGTGTGATGGGGAGTTTTTGTACTCCTGCACCGATGATCAGGGTGAGCGTAATCAAGAGAACACCACCTAGCGAAGCGCGGATGAGTACAAGGCACAGGATGAGAACGGCGAGAAACTTGACCACCGGATTTGCACGGCAGAGAAGGGTATGCTGCTCGCGGTAGTGGAAGATCAGCGCTTCAGCCATGTCAGGTCCTCAACCGCGGCTCCCTCCGGCAGGTAGATGCCATGCTGACCCAGAATGGGCAAGACTTCATGCGGTGTTCCCGAGGCAACAATGTGACCCGACTCAAGC
>JAAYQY010000071.1 GCA_012519125.1 Spirochaetales bacterium | reverse complement strand
GGTTCACACTTCCTCCACTCGGAGTTCCCACCAACCGACACTCCAGCCGTTCTTTGCACTGCTTTGCGTTCATCAGGGCAGAGGAAAACGTATTCTCCCCTATCAAAACATCAATGGAAAGATCGGTCTCCTTCTGTATCTGCGCAAGGCCGGCTATCATCGGTTCAAAGAGCCTGGAGTCTCCACCACTGTTGTATCGCAAATCGATGAGTATCTTCGGAATCTGTTCCAGCTGAATAAGCTTGAGAACTTCTTCCGTGAAGCGAGACACAGGAAAGGAAGGATCGTCTGCGCACACATTGTATTGAATGAAAAGTATCGGCCGGTTTTCGAGAAGAAAGGCCCGGTAGTAGGATTGGGAAGGGCCGGTAGGAGTAGGATTCTGTGTCAGGATGGCAAACTCTCGATGTGCATATGCATCAGCTTTGACAGGGAGCAAGCGAATCGTTGTATGCTCGGTCTCACCACGAGCTATGATCGTAAGCGCCACTTCGTCTGTTGGTTGCTCTGCAATACCGATATAGCTATACAGTTCGGTCAGATTGAGTTGGCCTGCCAGGCTGTGGCGAAACCACACCTCATTATCATGGCCAAAGAGTGGGCTTGCCAGTGCTTCCACCTCCTCAATCGGCACACCGTTGATCGCAACCACTTCTGCACCCAAAAAATCAGCAAAGGAAGTCTCCACTACGCTCAGGCGCCAAGTACCTCCCAGATACATCATCTGTGCTGGGATGGCATGGAAGTGCTGCACAAATTCCTGTGTCAATCCAACGGTGGTATGGCTGTCCTGTGCAAAGGAAGCAAGTCTTCTGAGGGTGAAATAGAACTGGCCGGCATCCATGCTGGGAGCTTCGTCGAGTGCCACCTTGGAGAAGTCCTTGAAGGATTGTTCCTCCCTTCCCTGAAAAAAATCCTTATGCGCTGAAGGCAATGAAGTATACAGCTCGTGCAAATCCGCCTGATACGGATGATCACCGGCTGTTGTAGTACAGCCGGAAAGCAGCATAACAAAAAGAAGCATGGAAATCATGATATACATTGGTTTCATGGCAATGAGTATAGGAATGTTTTTTGCAATGTTCCAGATTCTATCCTTAATAAAGCACATTTTTCCCAAGTATATCAATTATTTTGTACTGAAAGATATGTTTCCTACCCAGCGTATTGCCAATGAGTCTGAGAGCGGTACCAAAGAAACTTCCATACCAAGCGTATCAGAAAGGTTTTTGTCCAACATGAGGCCTTTGCGTAGTGTCCTGTTGTAGCGCGAGCCGAAGGCAAGGGGAATCAGAGCCTGGATAAGCCGTCCTACTACGAATGCCCCACCCCCGATTGCCATGGCTGCCAAACCAATCTGGTTGAATGCATCATCAGGATTGTTCAATTGGATGGACTGCTTGGAGAGACTGAAGGTCTGCACAAACAGGATATCAAGCAACACGATTCCCAAACCAGCGCCTGCGATGGTCAACGTAGTCCAGTCGCTGATCTGACCGAAGAGCATACCACCAAAATCACCCTGCAACTTGGAACCCTCACCAAAGCCTACCAGCAAATTCTTCCAAGCAGGCCACCCAAGGCTGATGTGTGCTTTTCCATACACTTCTTGGCGTTCTGAGAGGGAAAGCAGAGAAAAGTCATGTTGCTTGAAGGTTCTCTTCAGCTCTCCAACTCCCCTGCCTCCAAAGCTCACCTCTTTCCCATCCAACAGTACGGATGTAGCATGTGGCCGAGCTGCCATATCCAAGCCGGAACCTATGATGGAACTCACTGCATCCCCAACAAGAGAGGCACACACCGTGCCTGTCATAAGAAGAAGGAAAATACATACGAGTGCTATCCGTTTCATGCACACACCCCCTGATCAGCTCTGTTTTTCTTATGATACCATACATCTGTCCAAT
>JAAYQY010000070.1 GCA_012519125.1 Spirochaetales bacterium | reverse complement strand
CTATGGCAACAAGCTGACTGGGGTGATGGTGGTGGTCTCCATCTGCCTGATTCTGCTCACCAGCACGGGTCTCTTCGTTGCGCTGCTGGTCATCGTAGGCATTCTCAGTGCACTTGAAGAGCTGTTGATCATGAGCCTGTTCAAGGAGCCGGATACCAATACCCGAAGCATTTTCCAGAGAAGACCCGCTGACGGGGCAGGTAATGACGTGTTGCCTCAGTGAGGTGCCCGGTTCAAATCTGTTCTTCATCAACACCTTGTTCACCAGATTTCTTGAAAACTGACCTGTTGACGAATTGAAATATTCACCTTACACTCATGTAAGCGTTTAATAATTATTGAAAGGAATCTATGAAAAAAGTAACGATAGAGACTGTTGCACAAAAGGTTGGTGTTTCTGCTGCAACCGTCTCGTATGCACTTTCGGGAAAACGGAAGATCAGTCAGGAAGTGACTGACAGGATTCTCCAGGCTGTTGAGGAGCTGGATTATCGACCAAGCATCACTGCAAGGAATCTTGCGAGCAACAAGACTTGGACGGTTGGCCTGTATGCATCACCCACGCAAAATATCCGGGAGGACTATTTTTTCAATAACATTCTTGCAGGGGTGCTGGATGTGTTGCATGAAAGAAAGTACCAGGTGCATCTCTATGCCGATTACCTGAATGAAAAGAGCCGGAACCATCCGGACCTCAACCTAACCCAACCCATCGATGGTGCTCTGATCATGAATCCTCGCATCAATGATGTGTATATCGATCATATCAGGCAGCGAAACATCCCTTACGTTGTCATCGGTACACCCGAAGAGCGAGACGACTCCTTCTATGTCGATGCTGATGTGACTGCAGGGTATTATGCTATAGTAAATTATCTTCTGAGAAAGGGGCATCGGAAAATCATCCTGATGAACGGATCGGTTGAGTATACCCAAAGTGAAAAGCGGAAGACTGGGTATATGATGGCCTACCGTGACAACGCGTTGAAGTACTCCGAGCATTGGATTGTCAATGTACCGATGCTGGAGGAGGAAGGGTATCGGGTTTTCCTCAAGACCATCAAGAACGTTCCCGATTTCACTGCTGTGGTCACATTCAATGATACGATTGCAGTGGGTGTCCTGAGGGCTTTGAAGGAGAGCAATCTGCATGTACCTTCCAAGGTTGCCGTGGTGAGTGCCGGAAATACGATGATAACCAGGATTCATTCACCCGCCATTACCAGTCTTGACATGGGGTCCTACGAGATAGGGGCAAAAGCTGCTGAGCTCTTGGTTGATGTGATTGAAAAACGGCGGATACAACCTTCTCATGAGATCATCCAAACGCATCTAGTGGAACGCGAGAGTAGCTGAGGAGTGGCAAGGGCTGCGCACGCACACAATGTTTTTCTTGACAGGAGGGGAAACGTACTCATATAGTAATTTAAGCGTTTAAATTAAAAAAGGATTTAAAAAGGTTTAGCGTTTATATAAGAATTTGAGATTTTTCCTTGAGCGTGTCGGGAAAGCCCCTCAGGGTACCACTGCTCAGCGATCAGGTATCGAGAACAGCCAAGCATTCAACTTCCAGGTTGATTTGCAATAGGAGGAATGTATGAAAATTCGAATGAAGGTCATGTGTGTACTACTGTTGCTCTTGCCATCAATGATGATTTGGTCTGCCGGAACCAAGGAGTCTGCAGCTGCAAAGGCTGACGGAAAAGCGGAAATCACTATCTGGGATTTTAAGTATGGTGATGTGGAAGGCGTACAGCCTGCAATGAAGAAGATTGATGATCTTATCATGAGCCAGAATCCTGGCATCACCATCAAGCATGTAGGCCAGCCGAATGACAACTATTACCAGCTGGTACGCGCTGCGGTGCAGGCAGGCCAGGGACCGGATATTGTCATGTTCCACGGTGGTGTTCAAGCGTACGAATTCGATGACTATACAATTGCTATGGATTCTTACATTGCTGATTGGAGATCCGAGATTTCCGAATTCAGCTGGGCCTACTGCTCTGAGAATGGGGATGCAAAGAAACCTGTTCATATGGTTCCCTTGACCACCCAGGGGTTCGGCATCTATTACAACAAGGCTCTCTTCAAGCAAGCCGGCCTCGATCCTGAGAAGGCCCCATCTGATCTTGATGAGTTTTTGGCAGCATGTGAGAATCTGAAGAAAGCAGGCATCGTGCCCATCGTTGCTGGACTTCAGGGAGACCCCTTCTCCATCGATTTCCTCTTCAGATGCTTTGTTGCAAACATCTATGGCGAAGATGTGAAGGATTTGGGAACCGGGAAGCAAAACTTTGCGGGCAACGCCGCTTTCAAGCGATCTGCTGAGATTGTCAAGGAACTGTTCAGCAAGGGGTATATGGACCCCGCCGGCACCTCAACCCCATATTTCATGGATGCTGCAAACAACTTTGCCGCCGGTAAGGGTGCGATGTTCATCGGTTTGCTCTCTGATGTCTGCCATTGGAAGGTGTTTTGTGATGCACTGGGTATAGACGGTGTAGGTTACTTCCCCACGATCAATTTCCCGCAGGCAAAGTACAAGGACCAGCAGGTCGGGCAACCGGCAGGCATTGGGTACAGCGTCATGACATGGTCAAAGAATCCTGAAGCTGCGATGAAAGTGGTGGAAGGGTATGCCCGTGGTGAGGGGAACGCCTTGTGGATGGGGATGACCGGTGCATTGTCTCCCAATAAAAATGTGGATATCAAGAACTTGGGATATCCCTTGGTCGCTAAAATTCTGGAAAAGCCATTTGTCCTGGATTTCAATACCTTGTTGCTGAACGAGGATGCCAACGGCAATTTCGATCGCTACTGTGCCCAGGCATTCGTAACGAATGAGATCAGCATCGACAAGTTCATTGCAGTGTCCCAGGGAATGCTGGACAATGCTCAGAAAGCAAGATAACTGAGATTTCCATGGGTTGTCCTCAATTGCCTTATGAGCTGGGACAACCCATACTTTTGCTTGGGGGATGCATGTGAAAAGTTCTACATCCAGAATGAAGAGCGAAGCAAAGGAATCATATCTGCTCATCATGCCGTTGATGCTTCTGCTGCTTGTGTTCATACTCTATCCTGTGCTGGCGAATGTATACCTGAGCTTTTTCAAGTGGAAAGGCATGGGAAAGGCCACGTTCATAGGGTTGGCAAATTATCAGACCATGTTCAGGGATGAGACCTTCTGGGTTTCCATCAAAAATACCTTGGTTTTATTGCTCTACATCCCCATGGGAGTCATGCTCCCCATCCTCATTTCTGCTCTCCTTCGGGAAGGTCTCAAAGGGTGGTCGATTTTTCGGGCGATCATCTATATCCCGAACATTCTCGGCTATGTAATCATGGGAATGATCAGCAGCATCATGTTCAGAAAACTCGGGCCCTTGAACCATGTTTTGGTGGCTATCGGATTGGAGGGCTTGGCTCTTGATTGGCTGAGCATTCCCAAGCTGACACTCAATACGTTGGGCTTGGTCTATGGTGTTTGGCTTCGTTTGGGATTTGGTTGTATCTTTTTTCTTGCTGCAATGAGCAGCATTGACGAGTCTCTGTATGATGCTGCAAAAATCGATGGAGCACTCTGGTGGCGTACGTTTTGGAATGTGACCGTCCCTTCCATTCGATTTTCCATCGAGTTCTGGGTAGTGCTCTCCTTCATAGAAATCTTGGCTCGCGCCTTCCCCTTCATTTACACGTTTTCTCGTGGAGGTCCGGGGTTTGCAACCTTCACCTTGGAGTATGGGATCTACAATGAAGGGTTTGTTGCCTTCAACATGGGGTATGCAAGCACGTGGGCAAGCGTCTTGTTTGTGATCTGTGCCATCATTGCATGCTTTCAAGTTGCGCTTATGAGGAAGAATTCAGATGTCCAATAAGTATGAGAAAACAGTAAAGGCAGTAATGTATGTTGTGTTGGGCATGTTCGCCTTGATGGCTCTCTATCCTTTGTTTTTCGTGCTGGTCACCAGCCTGAAATCCCCTGCCGAATATGTCAACAATAAATTGCTGATGCCACAGACCCCAACCTTCAGGAATTTTTACCATGTTTGGGTAAAGGGGAATATGCTCAGGTATTTTCTCAATAGTTGCCTTCTCATTCCCACAGGACTGGTGGTGTACCTTTTTGTGTGCATAACGGCAGGCTTTGCTTTTGGCCGATTGCGTTTCCCATATCGTTTCCCTCTTTTTCTTTCTGTGTTGTTTCTGATGATATTCCCCCAGATGTTGCTTTCCATCCAGATCTTTCAGATTTGCCGAAAGCTGCATCTGGTCAATACCTATCTGGGTCTTATCCTTGTATGGGTAGCCTACTTCGGCCCGTTTGGTACGTATATCATGACCACCTATTATGCCACGGTACCCATGGAGATCTTGGAATCAGCCAGGCTCGATGGAACCGGTGTGTACCGTATGCTCTACTACATCATGGTACCCATTGCAAAACCGATGATCATCATCATTGTGGTGATCGGCACCCAATCCATGTGGAATGAGCTGCCGTTCTCTCTGCTGCTGCTCCAGACGGAGCACTTGAGGACCATTACCCAGGGACTGGGCATGTTGAAAGGCCAATACGGGTTGGACGATACCACGTTGTCCGCGTCCATCCTGTCCGCCTCACTGGTACCTTTGCTCTTGTTTATTTTTTTCCAGCGTCAGATAACGATGGGCTCCTACAGTGGGGCGGTAAAAGGTTGAGAAAATTCGTGAGGAAAGGCAGCAATACAGTATGAAGCAAAGAAATCGATTTGTATTTGACATGCTTGATCAGGACGTTCCGGAGGCACAGCGGGAAGTGATATTCCGTGCAGGAACTCCGCTCTCCATTCGAGAGGAGTCCTCTCTCGTGGCGCTGTCGATTCCCTTTTTCCAGCAGGAACTGACAAACCTATTCCTCCATGCAGTCCAACCGCCCAGAATTGAGACAAAGAACATGGTGGTGCGTGCGTATGGACCCTCTATTGTGCGTTTGACCATGCTGGTGGATGGTAAGGTGCCTTCAGATGAGGATAATCCCATGCTGGATTGGGATGCTTCTCTGAAAAAGGAGTCCCTGCACAGCAAACAGACCGATGGAGGATGGGAGATCCTGGATTCGCAGGGATCTTGCCGGATGCGCATCACTGCCAAACAGGAGAGTAGGGAGATCTGGAGCACCTTGCAACCAGAACCGCCCCAGACCTTCGATGCAGTGGTGTTGCCGGATGGGACCTCCCCGGTTCCCTTTATGGCCTATGATGATTTTTTCCCTGCTCAGTCAGAGTCCTTCAGTTTGGGGTTTGTCGAGCGGGATGGAGCGATCAACCGATGGATGTACTCGTTGCATACCAAGCCACAGGAGAAATTTGTCGGTACCGGTGAACGGTTTGCCCCGATGAATTTGGCCGGGAAAACGTTTGTATTGGAGAATACGGACGGGTTGGGGGTGAACAGCCGTAGAGCGTACAAGAATGTTCCATTCTATCTTTCCAGCGAAGGGTATGGCCTGTTGATCATGACATCAGCACATGTCCGCCTTTCGCTTGCTGATATCTCGACTCGTGCTGCACAGGCCGTCGTGGAAGATGATGGGCTGGACCTGTTTTTCATTGGCGGCGGCAGCATTGAACAGATAGTGTGGAACTACCGCAAGCTCACAGGCTTCCCCTCCGATGTGCCTCTTTGGTCATATGGAACATGGATGAGCCGCATGAGTTACTTCTCTGCTGATGAGACGCGACTTGTCGTAAAGAAGATGCGTGAGGGTGGATTTCCCCTGGATGTCATCCACATCGATACAGGTTGGTTTGAGAAGGATTGGAAGTGCGAGTGGGAGTTCAGTACCACCCGATTCCCCTCTCCTGCAGTGTATCTGAAGGAGATGGAAGAGCAGGGGATAAAAGTAACGCTCTGGCAGCTTCCCTGCATAGCCAAGGATACCAAGAACTATGAGACTGCACAGCGGCAGCGGTATGTAGCACCAAAGAGTGAGCATGTTGCATTGGGGTCAAACTTCAGTGAGGTTGAGTTTGATGGGAACATCGATTTCACCAATCCCGATGCGGTGACTTGGTATCAGGATATGCTTGCCAATCTGCTCAAGCTGGGGGTGGCTGCTATCAAGACTGACTTTGGTGAGGTGATAGAGGAGCATGCTTCGTACTTTGGCATGCCGTATCGGAAACTTCATAACCTCTATGCCTTGCTCTACCAGAAGGCAGCCTATGAGATCACCAAAGAGGTGAAGGGACCGGCAGAGGCAATGATCTGGGCGAGGGCTGGGTGGATTGGGTGCCAGCGCTATCCAATCCATTGGGGTGGTGATTGTGCCTGTTCCTGGGATGGCATGGCCGGTTCCCTACGAGGGGGGCTGCATCTGGGACTCTCCGGTTTTGCCTTCTGGAGCCATGATGTTCCGGGATTTCAGGGGATTCCCAGTTTCATGAACAGCCGGCCGGATAACGATCTGTATATCCGATGGACGCAGATGGGAGTCTTCACCTCGCACCTTAGGTATCATGGTACGACCCCACGGGAGCCCTATGAGTATCCCAAGGTGGAAGCCATGGCCAGAGAGTGGCTGAAGCTGCGCTACGCTTTGATTCCCTATCTCGTACAAGCAGGGAAACAGGCAATCGGAAGCGGGTTTCCTGTCCTCAGGGCCCTGATCTTTCACCATGAACAGGATCCGATGTGCTGGACGATAGACGACGAGTTCTATTGTGGTGAGGTATTCTTGGTCGCTCCCGTCATGCAGGCGAACGGTATCAGGGATGTTTATCTGCCTGCAGGTGAGTGGGTGGACTTCTACAGCGGCCAGGTGCTCTCAGGTGGCGTTTGGTTGAAGAGCTTATACTCCCCGTTGGCCCGGATGCCGCTCTTTGTGAAGAGGAATTCCGTGATTCCCGTCTATCCGGAGCCGGTGCAGTGTACGGCCGAGATGAAGAGCGGGAACGTGCAACAGCTCAGGTTTGACCACACGTATACAGGATTCAGCGACTCTGTGTTGGGAAGGTTCATAGACTTGTCGTAACGTATCTTCTGGTCGTTTCTGTCCATGATTGATGCAAGCCATGTTCAAAATGAAAAAAGCCGTTGCTCTCGCAACGACTTCTGTTATGGAGGTAAGGGGAATTGAACCCCTGACCTTTTGAATGCCATTCAAACGCTCTAGCCAACTGAGCTACACCCCCAAGGCAATAACAAAAGGTATCATACGGATTGGCCTCTGTTTAGTCAAGAGCTTACGATGATAAATACTATTACACCGTATTCGGTTTGGCTTGACCTTTGTTTGGGTTCAAGGTATTACTTCTTGATATAAAGAACTTTAGAAACATGCAGTAAATCAGGAACAAGGAGGGCCTCATGGAATTGTTGAAGAAGCTGAAAGAAGTAGGCTCCTCCATCGTACCCATCCTTGTCCTGGTTTCCCTGATGCACTTTTTCTGGATACCCCTCGGGGAAGGCCTGCTCTCCTCGTTCCTCATTGGAGGAGTTCTCATCATCGCAGGTCTTGCCTTCTTTCTCTTGGGAACGGAGATTGGCTTGCTGCCCATCGGAGAGCGGATCGGGTCGGCATCCGTGCGAACAAAGAACCTAGTGGTGCTGCTTTCCACCGGCCTGATCGTCGGTATCGTAATCATCCTTGCCGAGCCCAACATTACCGTACTGCAAGAACAAGTGGCTGCGGTTAATCCCAATATCTCCACCACGCTCATGGTGATCATGATCGCCCTCGGTGTAGGCCTGTACCTGATGATCGGCTTGCTCAGGGTGGTCTTTCGCATTCCCTTGAAATGGATCTATCTTGGAAGCTATACCCTCTTGTTCCTTTTGGCAGCCTTCAGCTCGCAAGAGATGCTTGGCATAGCCTTTGACAGCGGAGGGGCGGCCACAGGGCCCTTGGCGGTTCCCTTCATCATGGCAATCGGTCTTGGTGTTGCCCGTGTGCAGAAGAAGCAGGAAGAGTCTGATAACTTCGGCTACGTCTCCCTTGCGCTCATCGGGCCCACCCTGGCTCTGGTCGTGCTGGGGCTGTTCAGCAAGGAAGGTGGCTCATCCTTGCTCACCACCGTGCACATCCCCGTCGCCGGAAACTTCCTCTCCTTGGTCGAAGGGAGCGTTTCCCAGGTAGTCCGTTCCCTCATCCCTCTCGTGCTGCTGTGCATTGTGTATCAGGTGTTCCTGCTCAAAATGACGATCGGCCAACTCGTTCGTGTGGGTGTGGGTTTCATCTATGTTTTCCTTGGTCTGACGCTCTTCTTTGTGGGAGTGAACGGAGGCTTCATACCGGTAGGCTATCAGATCGGGTATGTCATCGGAACGCTCGACAGTCGGCTGTTGTTGGCTGCCGGCATGGTTATTGGCTCCATCACGGTTCTCTCAGAACCGTCTGTCTGGGTGCTCATCGATCAAGTGCAGACAATCACGCAAGGGCATATCCGAAAGAGCATCATGCTCATTGCCCTTGCCATCGGGGTGGGGCTTTCCGGTTTTCTGGCCATGCTCAGGGTCATCACCGGCCTCTCCATCTGGTACTTTGTCTTACCTGTCTATGTGATTGCAGTCCTGCTGTCCTTCAGGATTCCCACGCTGTTTGTGGGGCTCTCGTTTGACAGCGGCAGTGTAAGCTCGGGCCCTATGGCCTCCACCTTCATCCTCTCTTTTGCCATCGGTGCCTCGGTGGCAGTAGGAGGAAATCCAACCACCGATGCCTTTGGTGTCATCATTTTCGTTTCCATGACACCGGTGGTCATCGTGCAGCTGCTCGGCTTGATCTATAAGCATAAGCAGGCAAAGCTGGCAGCTCAGAAAGGGAGAAAGAAACCATGAACAGCACTTTGTTGCTCGCCATCACCGAATCAGGAAAGGCCGATATGCTTATGAGCATTGCAAAGAAAGCCGGAAGCACCGGTGGGACGGTGCTCAATGCCCGTGGCACTGCCTCCTCCTCTCTGCTGTGCGTACTTGGGCTTGGAGATTCACATAAGGAAATCTTGCTCACCTTGGTTTCGGACGAGACCAAAGACGCGGTCTTCGCAGCTATCTCTCATGCTCCCCATGCAAAGGGTTTGGTTTCGGCTATCCCCACCACACGATCTGAACAACAAAAACAGGCAGCAGAAGGTTGGGACCTGGTGAACATCATCTGTCCAAAAGGGTATGGGGATGACATCATGGCCGTATCCAGAAAAGCGGGAGCTGGAGGTGGGACCATTATTGAGGGACGCGGAACAGCAAAAGAGGATGACATTGCATTTTTCGGCGCAACTTTGGTTGCCGAAAAGGAGCTGTTGCTGATCTTCCTGAAAAAGGGAGTAACGGATGCAGTATTAGGTGCTGTTTCCAAGCTTCCCTGCATGCAGCAGAAAGGCAGTGGGATCGCCTTT
>JAAYQY010000069.1 GCA_012519125.1 Spirochaetales bacterium | reverse complement strand
CTTGTTGGAGGTGAGGAAGGCTTCGGACTCAAGAACAGACTTGCGTGCGGGAGGCCAAATACCTGCCATGGCAGCTACGGAGCTCTTGTTAGTCATGTAAGCAACCAATTCACTGGCAAGGGCGACGTTCTTGCTCTTGGAGTGTGCACCAATAGCTGCCTGACCGATAACCGGGGATTCACCCTTCGGGCCAGCAGGCATGGGAGCAAGGCCCCAAGCAAAGGCCGACTCGTTGAGTTTCGAGACGCGGGAGATCTGTCCCACTGTCATGGCTGCATTGCCGGCAAAGAAGTCGCTCTGATTGCCCGGGGGTACCACGGAGGCATCCTTGAAGACCATGGAGTGGAAAAGCGTCACTGCTGCAACGGAAGCATCATTGTTGATGAGCACCTGGCCATCATCGGTCCAGAAGTCACCACCGTAGGAGCGAACCATTGGAGCGAGGTTGTGCAGCACACGAGCATCATAGCCCTGGCCATCAACAGTCTGGAAACCCCAGATGCCGGTCTTGTCCTTGATGGCCTTTGCTACCATGCGGAAGGTCTCCCAGTTCCAGGTTCCTTCTGCCACGTACTGCTCGGGAGTCTTCAGTCCTGCCTTGGCAAAGAGGTCCTTGTTGTAGAGGATGAAGAACGGAGAGGTGGAGAATGGGATGGCATAGACGTTGCCGCCCTTGCTCCAGAGCTCCAGTGCATCGGCTGAGATATCCTCAGGATCATAGGCTTTCATGCCGTCATTGAGCTTTGCCAGCAAGCCGCTTTCGATGAAGGCGGGGGCTGCAGTTTCGAGGACCCAGAAGAGATCGGGGCCATTGGAGCCTTGCAGCTCGAGGGAGAGCTTGGTGTTGTATTCAGCGAAGGGAATCGACTCGAAGGTAGCGGTGATGGGAAGTCCCTTCTCCTTGGCAAAGCCTTCGACAAATGAGTTGAGCAGAGCAATCTGGTCAGGGTTGCTGGTCCAGGTGGCGATCTTCAAGGCTACTGGGCCCTGAGACTTGGAAGGCTCGGGAGAACCTTGGGCAAAGAGTGCAGAAATGGAGAGCAAAAGAACAAGCAACAAGGCAAGGGCACGGACTGACCCCTTGGTGTGGTGTGTAGACATACAATCCTCCTTAAGTGTTTGATTAATCATTTAATCACGAACACATCGTACAACCCCTTCCTGCTCCCGTCAACAAAAAAATGCCTCCCGAAGGAGGCAACTTCCAAAACCAGGAGTACTCAGCTGAGCATGACCAGACTGAGTGCCATGACTGCCATACCCGCAATAACCCCGGTGATGGCCACATGGTGCTCGCCATACTCCTCTGCGGTGGGCAGCAGTTCATCGAGTGAGATGTAGACCATGATGCCTGCAACGGCTGCAAAGACAAAGCCGAAGGTGATGTCGTTGAACCAACGTCGCAACAGGAAATAGCCGATGAAGGCACCAACCGGTTCTGCCATACCGGAGAGGAGGCTCAGCCAGAACGCCTTCTTGCGGCTCTTGGTAGCAAAGTAGACGGGAGCAGAGACCGCAACACCCTCAGGGATGTTGTGGATGGCGATGGCAACGGCGATGCTGATGCCCAGGCTTGGGTCGGAGAGTGCGGCCATGAAGGTAGCCAAGCCTTCGGGGAAGTTGTGGATGGCGATGGCCAGGGCACTGAAAAAGCCCATGCGCATCAGACGCGGATCGTTGGGGTCGAGAGCCGGCTTGGGATCGCAGGGACGGGCTTGCATCTCATGCGGATTCTCGTAGTCGGGGATGAGCTTGTCGATGATGGCGATCAGGGCAATGCCGGCAAAAAAGGCTGCGGTGGTGACCCAGTAGCCATTCTTCGCTCCAAGGGCACCTTCCAATGAATCCTTGGCCTTCATGAAGATCTCGATCAGGGCGACATAGATCATGACACCGGCGGAAAACCCCAGGGCGGCAGCAAGGAACTTGGGGTTGAACTTCTTATGGAAGAAACTCATCAAGGACCCTACTCCGGTGCCCAAACCTGCAAACACCGTAAGCCCGAATGCCAGAAGCAAGGTTGAGGTACTGAACTCATACATGGTTGTGATTCTCCCCATCGGTCTTGTTGGCAAAAGCCTACCATGCACGCACGGGAAAGGCAACGATGCAGAGGATTTCGAATGTAACTGGTTTCCTGCGCTGCTCTCCCCGATACTGGGCAAAAACAAAAGGAGGTTTTCATGCAAGAGAACCAGCAAACGGAGCCGCAGCAAGAAGTGCCGGAAAAATTATCAAAGACCAAGAT
>JAAYQY010000068.1 GCA_012519125.1 Spirochaetales bacterium | reverse complement strand
TCAAAATCGCTCCGGCGACCAGCCCAAGGACCACTGCACTGACGGCGACCAGGAAGGCATTGCTCTGTTTTTCGCGGATCTTTACGTGTTTCATTGCTCACCATCCTTTTGCCTGACCCCGGCCATCATCAACCCGACTTCCTCTTCATTGGTCTCGCTGGTCTTCACCACATCGATCAGCTCTCCGCTGTTCATGACAGCGATACGGTCGGAAAGGTTGAAGATCTCATCAAGCTCGAATGAGACGAGCAATACGGCATGACCCTTGTCACGGTGGGCAACCAGCTGTGAATGGATGTACTCGATGGCACCGACATCCAAGCCTCTGGTCGGCTGTACCGCGATCAGGAGCTCAGGATCGGCCACCACTTCCCTTCCTACGATGAGCTTCTGCTGGTTTCCTCCCGAAAGCTTGCCTGCCAGTGAGAAAATCCCCTCACCACTACGCACATCAAACTGTTCGGTCACTTTCTGGGCATACTCACGAAGATAGTCGGCATCAAGAATGCCGTGCTTGCTGAACGGACTGTGGTAGTACTCCTTGATGGCAACATTGTTGAACAGGGAACTGGCCATGACCAAGCCGCGCTTTTGGCGGTCCTCAGGGATATGCCCGATTCCTATCTCATTGCGCCTGCGGATATCTGCATGCGTAATGTCATTCCCATCCAGGGTAATCGTACCGCTCTCCACAGGCCTCAGGCCCGTGATGGCTTCGACCAGTTCGGTCTGTCCATTTCCATCGACACCGGCTATACCGACGATCTCCCCCGCCTTGACGGAGAGTGAGAAGTCCTTGACCCCCAGAACCTTCTTGTTGCTCATCACATTCAGGTCATGCAAATCGAGAATGACCCGCCCAACCTGGGCAAGCTTTTTCTCAACCTTGAAGTTGACCGGCCGGCCCACCATCATGGAGGCCATCTTTGATACCGAGGTGGTCTTTACATCCACCACCCCGATGAACTTGCCGCGTCTGATGATGGTACAACGATCGGCTACCGCCTTGATCTCGTTGAGTTTGTGGGTGATCAGGATAACGGATTTACCCTCGCTCACCAGATTGCGCATGATCTCCATCAAGTCATCAATCTCCTGAGGGGTGAGCACTGCAGTCGGCTCGTCAAAAATCAGGATATCTGCATCGCGGTAGAGCATCTTCAGAATCTCAACACGCTGCTGCATGCCGACAGTAATATCTTCGATCACCATGTCAGGATCGATATTCAGCCCATACTTCTCAGACAGGGCCTTGATCTTCTTGGAAGCACTTCTTCGATCGAGGAGAAACCCCCCTTCCTTGCCAAGAATGATATTCTCCGTAACAGTAAAATTGTGGACCAGCTGGAAGTGCTGGTGCACCATGCCGATGCCCAGGTCATTGGCATCGTTTGGGTCATGGATGTGTACTTCCTTCCCCTTCACCTTTATCTGTCCCCTGTCGGCGTGATAGAGGCCGAAGAGGATACTCATCAGGGTGGACTTGCCCGCACCATTCTCGCCGAGAATTGCGTGGATTTCCCCCTGCTCCACCTGCAAGGTAATATCATCGTTGGCGACGATACCGGGAAACTCCTTGCGTATATTCAACATTTCAATTACATGACTCATCGGTGAACTCCCTATGAGGACACGCAGCGCGTGTGGTTTTGACTTGGTCGCGCCAGTATCACAGAAGGGCCACCGGACGAGGGTGGCCCTTGATGCGAGTAATTAGGCAACGCTTACTTGAACAGTCCGTCACCAACTGCAGCAACCTTGATTTCGCCACTCTTCATCTTGGCGAAAACCTTGGCAACCTCATCAGTCACATTCTTGGAAAGGTTCGGATTCTCAGCAGGAATTCCCAGACCATCATTCTCTGCGGTGAACCGGAGGACCTGGCCACCGGGGAAGGTGCCGTTGAGTTCAGCTTCAATCATGTCATAGGATGCACGATCGAGGTACTTCATGGCACTGGTCAGGATGATGGACTTGCCGTTGGGCATGAGACCCTCGGGATACTGGTCAACGTCAACACCGATGACCCAGACATTCTTACCAGCTGCAGCACGGTTCTTTGCTTCGTTGATAACGCCAACACCTACGCCGCCAGCGGCTGCGAAGATGACGTCAACACCACGGTCGTACATGGAAGCAGCAATCTGCTGGCCAGCACTCACGTTGTCGAAGGTGCCCTGATAGAGGTTGTTTTCCTGCTTCATGACAATCTTGGTCCCGAACTTCTCGTTGGCATACTTGACGCCCTGCTGGAAGCCCCAGTTGAACTTCTGTACAGCGGGAATTTCCATACCACCGACGAAACCAAAGTCGCCTTCCTTAACCTGAAGGGCAGCAGCAAAACCAGCAAGGAAGCCGGATTCGTTCTCAGCCCAATAGACTGCGGCTACGTTCGGTTCAATGCGGAAGACAGAGTAGTCAGCACTGTGCGGCTCGCCATCAAGAATGACGAACTTCACATTGGGGTATTTGTCCTGAGCTTCAAAAATTGCCGTCTCAAACTTGAATCCGGGGCAAATGATGAGGTTGTAACCTGCATCAACAAGGTTACCGATTTCCTTCAGGTAGTCAGCCTCAGTCGTTCCTGCGGGCTTGAGATACTTGACATCCAGTGCGTAGTCCTTGCTTGCTCTCAGGATGCCTTCCCAGGTTCCCTGATTGAAGGATTTATCGTCGATGGTACCGGCATCGGTAACCATACCGACACGAAGATTGCTCTTCTTCGCTGCCCCTTCAGCTGAACCCTGGGCAAAGACCACGGTGCCGAGCAACAGGAAGATGCAAAGCGCAACAGTGAGTTTCTTCATTCCGTTCTCTCCTCTGTAATGTTGATTCATGATGAACCAGTGTAGAATCATTCTACATTCACCACCTAGGCTTGTCAAACAAAGAAATCGGTCCAGAGCCAAGAGAAGGCCGAAACAAACCATTACAAAAAAGCAACTTATACAGTCTGTAGGTTATGCCAAAGAGAAGTACTTCTTCGTTTCCTGCCTACAGAAATCCCTAGGGTTTTCCTAAGAAAGGCTCCCAGTCAAGATGACCAGGAGCCTCTTCTCTGCATGATATTCCCTATTACAGGGCTTGCTCAGCCTCCAGACAGGCAAGAATGAAGGGACCTACTCCCTTGAAATCATCCTCAACCACCGGCTCACAGAAGTAGTATTGAAGCGACCCATCACGGTAGGGATTACCCCCAAGGCCTGCTACTGAGCAGATGCCACCAAGATGCAGATTGCCCTGCCCATCCTTTCTCAAGTAGGTGTTCTTCAACCCCTCAAGAGCATGAAGGGCCTTGGTCCTGTACTGGTCATCCTTGCTCAAGCCGGTGCGTACTGCCTTGAGCAGACTGTAGGCGAACATGGAGGTGCAGGAAGTCTCCAAGTAGTTGCCCTCTGCATCTGCCTTATCCACAATCTGGTACCACATACCCCCTGCATCCTGATACGGAAGGACGGCGTCCAATACGGATATGAGGATGGAGGAGAGCTCAGAGCGCTTTGGGTGGCTTTTGGGCAAAAAGTCGAGAATATCGAGAATCGCCATACAGTACCATCCGATTGCACGGCCCCAGAAATGGGGTGAAAGCCCGGTGACGGGATCTGACCACCGCTGACCTTTCGACTCATCATAGGCATGATACAGCAGACCGGTCTGTTCATCCTTGAGGGTGCGGTAGACCTTGACCACCTGCTCGGTGATATCATCGAAGCCTGCCAAGTCCCCACTCTCCTTGCAAAACTGTGCATTGAATGGGCCTTGCATGTACACCCCGTCCAACCAGATCTGCCAAGGATAGATCTCCTTGTGCCAGAACACTCCATTGAGGGTCCTGGGTTGGGAGTTGAGCTGCAGTTTCAACAGCTGTGCTGCCAAGAGAAACCGCTCCTCCTTGGTTTGCTCGTACAGGGCAAAGAGGTTCCTCCCCGCATTGATTTGGTCCAGATTGTACTCACCCTGTCGGTAGGTGGCAATGCTGCCATCCTGACCAATCATCGGATCATACATGCTGTAGGCCCACCGCTCAAGGTCACTTCGGTCATACGCCTTGGCTACCAGCAGGCAGCTGTGTATCACCAATCCGTGTTCATAATGCCAGCGCATCTGCGTTTTCTTGTAGCGCTTGGTGACGCTTTCGGCCATAGCAAGCGAGAGGTGTTCACCCCAGTCCATCATCATCATTTCCTCTATTGAGATAATCATCCGGCTGCCGGATTCGACAGCCGGATAAAACTCGTTTCCTGCTAGTTGAGCAGGTTGTTCTCCTTGGCAAAGGCAACGCCCTTGTCATTCCAGTCCTGGCCGCCAAGTCTCTTGAACTCGTCGATCCACTTATTCCAGTTCTCCCTGGTAAGGGAACGCTTGCCGGTGATGAACTCACTCAGGCCCTGCTCATAGAAACGCTTGAGATCTGCATTGGGGATCGGAAGGGTATCCGAACCGACTGCAGGAGTCCACTTCTTGGTCTGCATGACACGCAGGACATCGAGAGCAGACATCTCTTTCTTGCTGGTTGCAGTGATGTACTTGGGATAGCGGGCATACAGCTCGATATCGCCGTTGTAGAACACCATGTTGCGCAGCTGGGTGACGGTCTGTCCGCCGGGTGCGCTGAATGCAAGATCGGGATTGGGGAGGTTGGCTGCAACAGGAATGCCATTGGCATCCTTGGTATAGTTCACGCCTTCAACACCCCAACCGAGCAGGTAGTAACCTTCGTCGGAAGCCATCCATTCGAGCAACTCTGCAATCTTGTCCTTCTTGCCTTCCTTCACAGCCTTTGCGCTGATGGCATAGATGCGGAAGCCGGCAGTATAGGGACCGATCGAGGCATGACCCTTCGGACCGGTAGGAGGATCGATGATGATCCACTCACCGTCGGGGAAGTTCTTGTCGAACGGAGCGTAGTTGGCGGTGGCTGCAAATGCTGCATTCTGCTCACGCATGATGCCGAAGCGACCCTGCTTCCATGCTGCACGGAAGTCGTCCTTCTTGTAGGCGAGCCAGTTCGGATCGATGATCCCTTCATCAGCCATCTGCTTGAGCAGGCTCATGGCATCGAAGAACTCGGGCTTGAGAATGTTCAGTCCGGCATTGGAAGCGGTCATGTTCCAAGTCCCATCTACCCCGAAAGCTCCGAAAATCGGCTCAAGGCGGCGCCCGGGCCATGCTTCGTAGTTGTTGATCTCTTGGAAGGCTCCATACCCATAGGTATCATGCTTGCCGTTGCCATCAGGATCGTCGAAAGTGAAAGCACGCATGACTGCAAGCAGCTCATCGGTGGTCTTGGGAACAGCGAGACCAAGCTTGTCCAACCAATCCTTGCGGACCAAAAGTCCTTCGTTCTTGGTGATGGAACCGGGGTCTGCCAAGCCGTAGGTCTTTCCGTTGAAACGGGCATGGCTGCGGCTGACCTCATCATAATGCTTTGCCGTGCGGATCGGCATCTTCTCATACAGGTCGTCGACAGGAGCCACCAGACCCTGGGGAACCAGGCGAGTCAGAACATCCCGGCGGACCATGAACAGGTCGGGAAGGTTGTTGGCGGCAGCGGCGGCCTGTACCTTCACGTCCTGGTCGCTCTCATTCGAAGGCAGAGCGGTCAGCTTGAGCTCGATGTTGAGCTTGTCTTTGATGATCTGAAAGCCTACCCAATCGGCAGGAGGCGGTCCAGCTTCGGTGATGGCAGCACCATACCACAGTTCAATGGTGGTAGGGCCGCTGGCCTTTGCCTGATCAGCGGTACCCTGACTGAACAAAGGCAGGCTGACGAGGGACAGCAACGCAACGAGTGCGATGCAAACGGTACACGTTCTCTTCATAACAAATCCTCCTTATGAATTACCAAATACACATATGCTCGAAGCAAAGCTGGCAGCAGGGTTACCCCTTCACGCTTCCCAGCAGAGTTCCCTTGGTGAAATACTTCTGGATGAACGGATAGGCGATGACCATAGGAATGGCGCTCATGAAAACCGATGCAGCCTTGATGGCGGCAATCGGTGCATCCCCGAAGGCGTTCACTTCCACATACTCGTTCATGCCACTGGCCATCAGGATGTTGCGAAGCAGAATCGGAAGCGGCTGCAACTGGTTGTTGTTCAAATAGAGCATGGCATGGAAGAAGTCGTTCCAGAACGAAACCCCGTAGAAGAGACCGATGGTCATGATGATCGCCTTGGAAAGCGGGAGGATCACCAGCATCAGCACCTGGATTTCGGTTGCCCCGTCTATGCGTGCCGACTCTTTCAGCTCGTTGGGGATGCCTTCAAAGAAAGAGCGCATGATCAGGCAGTTGTAGGTGCTGATCGCTCCGGGCAGGAAGACTGCTGCAAGCTTGTCGATGAGCCCAAGGTTGGTCACCAGCAAGTAGGATGGAATCATTCCCACGTTGAACACATACGGGATGATGATCAAAAGGTTCAGATAGCGTCTCCCAGGAAGCGTGTGGATCGAAAGCACGTACGCAAGCGGGATGGTCAGAAGCAAGGCGGTGACCACGCCCCCAATCAAGATCTTCACGCTGTTGCCGAAGGCCAACACAAAGCCTGCATTCCCCAAGAGCGCCTTGTACGCTGCATTTGACCACTGCCAAGGGGCCAGAAACATACCTTGCAAGTTGTTGCCGATGTAATCGTTCGGCCTGAAGGAGAGGGTGATCGTACTCCACAGGGGAACTGCGATGATAACCAACAGCCCCATCAGAAAGATATCCACCACCAAGTTGAAGCTGTGGTCGGCGGCAGTGGGCCTGACTGCTACTGAAGTGAAACGTCCCTTCGGCTTTTTAATCTTCTGTTCCATCATCCGTCTCCTAAAAAAGTGGGTTGCCGCCGAAGCGTTTTACCAGGCGGTTTGAACCAAGGATCAGGAACATCCCGATGACTCCCTTGAACAAGCCGACTGCGGTGGCAAGGCCGAACTGGAACTCCAGAAGCCCTTGACGATAGACCCAGGTGTCGATGATATCGGCAACCGAAAGCACCGGTGTAGAATAGAGCATGAAGATTTGGTTGAACCCTGCATCGAGGATGGTACCCAAACGAAGCAGAACCACTATCAGGATAACCGGCCGGATGGAAGGCAGGGTGATGTAGCGAACCCGCTGCCAGGAGTTGGCTCCTTCCACCAGGGCAGCCTCAAAGAGTGAGGGGTCTATGCCCATGAGAGCGGCGATGAAGATGATGGCACTCCAACCCATCTCCTTCCATGCATCACTGAGGATGACAATCCACGGAAATGCATCGGTATTGGTGAGAAAGTCAATCGGCTTGCCGCCAAACATCTTGATGATATCGTTGAGAATTCCGTCACCAGGGGCAAGAAGGGCAAGCAGGATTCCGTACATGATTACCCAGGAGAGGAAGTGGGGAAGATAGGCCAGTGTCTGCACTATCTTGCGCAGGTGGGGTCGGTTGCTCTCATAGATGGCAATCGCCAAGATGATAGCCAACGGAAGGCTGAAAACCAGCTTGCCGAAGCTATACATCAGCGTATTGCGCAGCAACTCCACAAAGTAGTAGGAGTTGATGAACGTCCTGAAGTGCTCAAACCCAATCCAGCTGCTTCCAAGCACCCCGTCCAGGGCCATGTAGTCCTTGAATGCAATCTGCCCATTGAAGATGGGGATATACTTGAAAATGATGTAATAAACAAAGGGGACAGCCAGCAATACATAGACAGACCTATGTCGCTTGATCTCCCGCATCAGCTGTTTGGTGCCGCTCTTTTGTACCATATCCGTTTGCAACCTCGCATGTTCAGCATAGGTCAGGGCCAACGGACAATGCAGGGAGGCTCTTGTACTTTTCCGACATTTTTCTCGGATTTTTCCAAAAACTTCCCTTTTTGATATCTTTTAATCGGTATAATTTAATACATATCTATTTTCACGAACGGGAAAGCTTCCGATAGTGCAAAAAGAAACGCACAAAGATATAGAGGTAGAAGACGAATAACACCACATAGGTGTAAAAGAAGAACGAGTGAAGAGAGCCATCACGCTGACTTGCCTGCAGGAAGGTCTGGGGCAGGATGACCAACGCAAAGAGCACAACCAAAGGAATCATGCGGCTCTTGAAAACACGGCGCATCATATCCAGGCGGGAAGCATCATCACAAAAGATGCTCTCCTGTTGCTGCATAGCTTTCATCGGTTTCCTGAAATAGGAGTACCCCATGTAGGAGAACAGGTATTCCCATCCGCAGTCTTTGAATATCTGCACATAGGAGTGAAGTTCCTTCCTCCCTTCCTCGTTGAAGTCCAATTGGTAGACCACCTCTTCGGGCTCGCAGGCCTCAAAGAGGTAGATGCCAGGAAAATATACAGAAACCAACTTCCACCCCTGTCTGTGCTGTTCCTGTAAAAAAAGACACTCCCGCTCATACTCAGGGATTGTGAAAAACCTCACCATCACCCTCTTTTTCATCATCATACCTCCTCCATATTCCGATACAACCGAATGATCCTCTCCTTCTCCAAGGCAAGCACTTCACGTCCCAGGTCGGTGATCTGGTAGATTTTGCGCTTCTCCTCCTCGCGGATCAGTGCTATCAGCCTATCCTTTTCCATCTTGGAAAGACTTCCATACATGGTACCGGGGCTGAGCAGAATGGTTCCATCAGTCAACTCCTTCACCTTTTGGACAATCCCATAGCCATGCATAGGCTGTTGGAGGCAAAGCAGGATGTAAAACCCTGTTTCGGTCATGGGAACGTACACTTTTCTGATATGAGTATCCATGCAACCACCTTACATCGCGATGCTATACATCGCACTGCGATATAATAGGGTTGGGCGTATCCCTTTGTCAAGCACAGCAACCACATCATTCTGTGGCTGAACGGACCTTGGTGGGGGCGCACCCCTTGATCTTCCTGAATACCCTGCAAAAATACGCTTGGTCCTGGAAGCCAGTCTGGCTTGCCACCTCATTGATGGTAAGGGTGGACTCCTTGAGCAGGATGGTTGCAAGATAGATACGGTAGCGGTTCAGGTAGTCCCAGGGAGAGAGACCGAGCTCCTTGCGGAAAATTCTGGTAAGGTAGTCCTCACTGACATTCACCGCCTCGGAAAGCTGCCATCTGGAGACTGACTTGGTGGCATGCTCGGCCAAAAAGACAACGGCACGCTTGACCAAAGCACCGGTCAGGGGTGGAAGCACCTCACCGGTTGCATACAGGCTGATCAGCCGGGTCTGGAATTCGCTGCTGTCCTCCACACAACGGTGAGCGATTACGAGTCTGGGTATCAGGCTCAGCTGCTCCGCCTCATCCCGCCTCCAACTCTCCCTTACCAGGACAATCGGAGCGCTGGTGATTCTGCGCACCTGTTCATAGAGCAAAGGATCGAAGACATCACTGACCAAAAGTCCGATAGGTTGGGTGCGGACAAGGTCCAACACCTCTTCATGGGTACAGTGCTGGATGTGCTCGATGACCGGAACATCAGGAAATGAAGCGCCCACAACCAACAGCAAGCCCAAAGCCGAGGCTTCTCTTGGAACGGAGGAGAGCGCAGCATGAAGACTTTCATGGTTGGATGGAGCGTGGAAACAGGCTAGCGCGGTCTTGGATAGTTGGCTATGCCTGGAAAGCAGGTTCAAGGCAAGTTCGAGCTCCGCATCCTCACGGCTTCCATCCCAAGCAAGCAATCCACCCTCAAGCTGGCTGATTGTGCTCCTGTTAAGATTTGATACTTTGAAGAGTGTAACCGGACCAAGCTCGGAAAAGACTGGAGGGACTTCTGTCTCCGCCCCTGAGGCGAGATAGAAAACCTGGCTACCCAGAACCGGAAGGCTTTCAGGTCCAAGACTCGGCCAACTGAGCCGGAACTGGATTGAGTTGCCCTTGAGGGTGACCAAGCCGCCGCTCATCAACACGATGCGTTGTGCCAAAGAGAGACTGGGGTCTTGTTTTCCCATGGATGCCTTCCACGTCCCGATCGAGGAAGCGAAGGTACACTCAACACCCTCCACCAGAAGACGGACCGTAAGGTGAGCTTCACCACCCTCTTTGCGGATATGGTTGCAGACGATGGCGAACGCCTGTTTCAAACGCATCATATCGCCCAGCAGTGTGGGAAGATCTGAAGGCCCATGATACTGCAGGGTGTTTGCCTCGACTAGATCCGTGAAAAGTTCATCCAGATGATAGGTTCTCATCTCAAGTTCCAGCTCTCCGGTATGGGAGAGCGAGAGGTCCAGGAGATGGGTTGCCGATCGTATCTGTTCTCCCACTTGTGCCTGCACATTCGGGTCGCTGTTTTGGATCAGTGAAAGAATGCTCTCCAACGGGGTCCTCAGCCCCTCCCCGACATTGGCAAAGAACTCGGAGCGAGCTCGCTGGGCCTTCTCCGCCTCTTCCCGTGCACGGTTGGCGGCATCGAGGAGGAAAGCTCCCTTGAGCGCAGAACTGAGAGAGGTGCGCAGTTCTTCCATGACACCACCATTGAACAGGCTCGTCCCGATGACCAGGTAGCCAAGCGGCTGGTTGTCCATAAACAAGCTTTCCACCACATAGACGCCACACTCCATCTGCTGTTTCAGGGAGGGAGGAAGCAAGAGATGTTTGGCAAACCGTTGCTGCTCGCCTATGATCAGAGATCCGCTGTATCCTCCAAGAAACATACTCTCCCTATCATCCTTATAGAGGACCAAGAAGCAAGCTTCCAACCCAAGGGTAAGCAGGTGTTTTGCCAGAAGGGCTGGAATTGCGGAGACCTCACGTACGCCCAAGAGGTCGCATTTGAGTTCGTCCAACCGTTTCGCCTGCAGGGAAAGACGGTAGGCATGCTCGTGTGCCACCAGGTCCCGCTGGCGTAGGAAGAGGTCGCGGATGGAAGCTGAGTATTCACGCAAAAAGCGTTCATTTGCATGGAAGAGCTCAAACCAGTGCAGAGCCTCGGAAAGGAGGTTTGGATCCCCTCCACGGTCAAGAAATCGATAGGAGAAGCGCTCAAGGAGGGAAAAATCGGGCTCGTTTCCGGTATACAGCAGCTGAGAAACCTCCTCTTGGTACTCTTCAGGTACGGTGAAGCTTTGCAAGAGCCAGGTGAGGTAGGATTGCTTGGTGCCCACCATAGCCCGTGCTTGCTCTTCGGTACCCAAGGAGTAGACACAGCCACAAGAGCGTCTGACCACCAAAACAGAAGGCAGCAGGATGTCGAAGCATGAGGCTTTCTGCCCATCCAGAAGATTCTCCAACAGCGTCCAACTCATCCTTGCAAGCTCGTTCACTGGCATCCTTGCCGTGGTGCAGGGAACGCGAAGAAGATGGCTCTCGCTGCTGTCATTGTAGCCGACGATGCGCACATCCCGGGGTATCTGGTAGCCTGCATTCTGCAATTGCTTGCCGGCATCGAACATCATCATGTCACTGGAGCAGGCAAGGGTATCGAAATCCTGTCCCGGAACAAGACCACGCTCCACGAGCAGTTGATCCATTGCCTTTGCCCCCTCGGTCCAGGGAAAGGGGTCACTGACCAGCTTTGCATCGAACACCAGGCCTGTCTGGTCCAAGGTATCGCAATACGCACGGTACCGATCCTGTGCCGAGTAGTGGTTCTCCGGTCCTCTGATGAAGGCTATCCGTTTCCCCTGGTGTTTGGTGATGCAGTGCAGGATTACCGCCTGAACTCCCGAATAGGCATCGAAGGAGACCACCGGACAGCCCCCCTGCTTGATTCCGATGGAGACCAAAGGAAGTGGGGAGAAGGTGGAAAGAAAGTTCTGTACTTCAGTGAAGCCAACCGAACCGGTAAGAGCGGAAGCCCAGGTAATGACCCCGTCCACATTGTCCGGATTCACCAGCGAGTAGATGCTGTTGCGAAGATATTCATGCCCTTCCTGACACTCAAGCCTGCCTCCGGGAAACACAAAGAGGGAGGAACCCGAGC
>JAAYQY010000067.1 GCA_012519125.1 Spirochaetales bacterium | reverse complement strand
GAGAGTTGCTGCAACCATGAGAACCAGCGCCAGAGTCAATACAAACTTTTTCTTCATGACGTAAATCTCCATTTTTTTGCGTGAGAGTTTATTTGTAACATCAGTATGCTGATGCACTTTGTGAGTAGAATGGACAAATATTGTGCGAATGATGGATTAGTGTAACGGAAGAGTGTGTTTCTTTGTGTTCGTGTGAGGAATTTTGATAAATGTGTGTGGTTTGTGTGCACAAAGCCCCTTTGTGTAGAAGACAAGAAGGTTACAAAGACAATATCTTTTGGTTTGTCAATAACATTGCCGTACATAACCGATTTTAGTATCATATAAGTATGATATACCTTTTTGCCTCTGACATCCATGGAAGTGCATATGCAATGCATACGCTCCTGAATATCTTCGAAACGACCAGAGCCTCCAAGCTTATACTGCTCGGGGACCTGCTTTATCACGGCCCTCGCAATGACCTTCCTCAAGAGTATAACCCAAAAGAAACGTGTAGGCTACAAAATAGTGTCAAAGAATCGTTAATTTGTGTGAAAGGCAACTGTGAGGCCGAGGTTGATCAGATGGTTCTGGAATTTCCCGTACTCTCTGATAGCGCAACAATGTATCTTGAGCGCTTTGGGGGAAGAATGATCTACCTTCACCATGGGCACAAGAGCCTTCCTCCCCTTCCCTCCGGCACGATTGTCATCAGCGGGCATACCCACATCCCGGTAGCCGAGGAAAAGGATGGATTGGTCTTCATCAACCCAGGATCGGTTGCCATCCCCAAGGGAGGTTTTCCTCCTTCCTATTGTATCTTGGAAGGAACGACCTTCTCCATCAAGGATTTTGAGGGGAATGTGATCAAGAGCCTCACCATCTGAGGCTCACCACTACCTGTCCTTCACGTTGCTCAATCGTAGCAGTTCCCTTATGGAGCAGCATCACCTGATTGACAATAGGAAGCCCTAGCCCACTTCCAGGAGTGCTTCGCCCACTGTCGCCTCGGCTCCAGGGCTCGAAGAAGTCCACACCCTCTGCGAGGGTGCCTTGGTTGGTGAACGTCATGGTGTTCTTGCCTATCGCCCATCCTACAGATTCTTCACTTGCTTTCAATCCATTCGCCAAGAGCTCCCGGCACGCAAGAGCAAGCAACTTCTGGTCACCGACCAGCTCAGCCTTTGCGGCATCGATGTAGATGCGCTCGCCTTGTTCAGGGGAGAAGTGTTGGAGAACCTGATCCAGCAAGGATGCAGTGTCTATGGTTTTGCTTGTGGCCTTTGCCTCCGGGCTCTGCAAATTGGCATAGAGCACCACTGCAGCAATCCTGTCAGAGAGCGCTGCATGTTCTTTTTGCAGGGAAGCAATCGTCTGGTTGTTCATCGGGAACACCCCGTCTGCCATGCCATCGAGCAGAAGCTTCATCGACGTTACCGGAGTATTGAGATCGTGGCTGATGGACTGCAACCAAGCCTGCCGGCTTTTCTTGTGCATCAGCAAATGCTCATCCAGCATCTGGATTGATGCATTGATCACCTTCTGCTCATCAATCTTGGTAGGAGGCAACTCAACCCCATTCTCTCCACGACTTAATATCGTAAGGGCCTTCTCAATGCCCTGGGTATAGCGCTGACTCTTGCGGGAGATGGAAGCTGCCATCAGCAGAGCAATCAGAAAGGCAAAAGGCATGGAGAACAGGAACGGATAGAGAAGCCCCTTGAAGAGCTTTCCCGTATCCTTATAGGTAAAGGGGGTGTAGGTCAGCACATCCACCGAACCCAATACCTCGTTGTTGTACATAAGCACGAGGCTGCCGGCAATATCGGTGGCCTTTACCCGGGAAGGAAGAAGGACCATCTGTTTCTGCGGCTCAGGCTGCTTGGTCACCATCAGCGATGCCATGGGTCCATTCTGGATGATCTTCACCACATAGACATCACTTTGCATCTCAGAGGAGGTGAACTCCTGCTCCCCCACCTCTTCCTTAGCAATTGGCAGTTGTTGATCACCATGCATCTCTCGCATCTGCTCCGGAGCCCGCATCCTGGGAACAGGGAGGGTGCTGCCACTGCTGGTATTGCCATAGGCAACCACCACACTCCCTTCAGGATTGCGGATATACAAGCCGCTTACCTTGTCATCTGCGGAACTGAGCAATACAGTTTCAATGGAGAGCAAGGTGTGGGACGAAGAAGAAAGCCCCTGTCTCAGGTTTGTGGTGAATGAGGACAAGTACTCTTGGAAAACGGACTCAGTCCAAGCCTTGCGCTGGTTCTGCACACTCAGCAGAAAGACAGCGGCTTTGATG
>JAAYQY010000066.1 GCA_012519125.1 Spirochaetales bacterium | reverse complement strand
CTTTTGGGCGATTTGCGACGAGCACTGCTCTAAGGAGGTGTGTACAGATGCAAGAGAAGAAAGCTGACCTTGTGGTCCTCGGAGGAGGACCCGGTGGATACAGTGCAGCGTTCCGTGCTGCCGATCTGGGCAGGAAGGTGACGCTCATCGAAAAGAGTTCGGTACTGGGAGGAGTCTGCCTTAATGTGGGCTGTATTCCTTCCAAGACACTGCTGCACCTGGCCGAAGTGATTGAGGATGCCGAAAAGCTTGCGCCTCTTGGGGTGACGTTCGGCAAACCTACCTTTGATCTGGAGAAGATCAGGGCGCATAGGGATTCGGTGGTGGGTACGCTTACTTCCGGTCTTGACTCGCTGTGCAAGGCAAGAAAGGTTGAGCGCATTGTGGGTACTGGGACGTTTCTTTCCGATACCGAGCTGAAGGTGGTTACCGACAAGGAGGAGCTGAAGCTCACCTTCGAGGACCTGATCATTGCAGTCGGTTCCCGGTCGGTGCAGATACCGGGCATTCCCTACGATGATGAGCGTGTCTGGGACTCTACGAAAGCCTTGGAACTTACGCACATCCCCAAGCGTCTTGCGATCATCGGGGGCGGGATCATAGGCTTGGAGGTGGCTACCATGTACCACGCTCTGGGTTCGGAGATTACCATCATTGAGATGATGGATTCCTTGATTCCTCCTGCCGACAGGGACCTCAAGCAGCCGCTGGTGAAAAAGCTCAAGAAACAATATGCGGCCATCTATACGTCCACGAAAGTGGAGAAGGTGGAGGCAACGAAGGAGGCTCTGGTTCTCCATCTGAAGGGGGAGAAGGCTCCTGACTCCCTTGAGGCTGATGCTGTGTTGGTGGCGGTGGGAAGGAAAGCCAATTCCGATGGCATTGCCTTGGAGAATACGTCCATCAAGGCGACACAGCGCGGCTGGATCGAGGTGGACAAGAAGTTGAGGACCAGTGTCGCTCATGTGTTTGCCATTGGGGATGTGGTGGGAGACCCGATGCTCGCCCATAAGAGCAGTCACCAGGGCAAGGTGGCCGCTGAGGTTGCTTCAGGGCACTCGTCTGCATTCACTCCCATGGGAATCCCATCGGTTGCCTACACAAGCCCTGAGGTGGCTTGGATCGGCCTGACCGAACAGGAGGCCAAGGAGAAAGGTCTTGCATTCAAGAAGGGGGCTTTTCCCTGGTCTGCCAATGGCAGGGCTTTGAGTGCTGTCGCTTCCGAAGGGGTGAGCAAGGCGCTCTATGATGAGAAAACGGGGCGCTTGCTGGGTGCCGGGATTTGCGGCAGGAATGCCGGAGAGCTCATCTCCGAGGCAGTGCTTGCCCTTGAGATGGGTGCTGTTGCCCAGGATATCGGACTTACCATCCATCCGCACCCAACGCTCAGCGAAACTTTTGCGCTGGCTGCAGAGCTTGCGGAAGGAACTGCCACTGATACGCTGAATAGGTAGATGCAAGAGAGCCCGTCCGAACAAAAGGACGGGCTTTCTGCACACTCTCTGGTCTTCCTTCCCTCCTACGCAAACACCTAGTGAGTTTTTGCTGAAGGAACATACCTATTCCTGTGAATTATCTATCCTGCAAAAAGATTGGATTCGTCCACGCTTTATTCCCTGCAAAGTCAATACATTCGACTCGTACGTACGTTTCTCCACCTTTCAGTGGAAAAGTCGTCTCTGTCAGATAACCGGCAAAGGATTTTCCCCTTGTCGGATAGGTGATGAAATGGATTTCTCTACATAGAGAAGTCGTGATAAATGCATTACCTTCCTCATCAATGCCCCAATCATGGATTTCCGGCCCACTAGTTGAATAGAAATGCCCAGCTTGCATTGCCTCAATTATGGATTGTCGATCATAGGCTTTCGATTTGACCATCATCCACCCTCCAAAGTGGTCGTCTTTTATGGTATGTCCATGGGTATCATCACATGCAATACCGAAGATCCGCTTACCATGCCGTAACAGAAAATCCCAAAGATATTCAGCATGACCCTCATGTGAAAGACATTCGCACCCATAATTAAACACTTCAATTGCATGATAATGATCTAGGGAAAGAAGCTCTTCTGGTTCCATTCGCGACCAGGTTGGGTGCGCAATAGAAATGAATACATTGCCATCTTTCCGCATTTGATCAATCAATGCTTGGTCTGTTATCGTGTGCTTATCACCTTTGGGCCGTCTGAGTGTTGTATCTGACGGTGACTTCAAATCAAACAAACCAACAATATGAGTACACTTCGTCTTTTCTCCATATAAGATATCACGTTCCCATGCTGGGAGCATGAGTATGCCTTCGTTCCATTGCACTCTGTCATTCATAGCATTATGATCAGTGAATGCAAGGAAATGATAATTCTGAAGCTTATATCTTCGGAGCTGCTCTTCCGGTGACAACATACCATCTGACAACGTGGTATGGCTATGATAGTTGCCCTTGAGCCACATTCCTTCTCTAGGAAACGATGAGGTTTGCATCGCTGCATTTCCTCCTGGATAGAGCCCAAACAATAGCCAGCACGCTTACGGTTGCGCCTGTGATGCTGATTATGATATTCGGGAATAGCAATAGTACTCCACCGAACGCAAAAAGAACTCTATGCAGCATGTTGATTGGATG
>JAAYQY010000065.1 GCA_012519125.1 Spirochaetales bacterium | reverse complement strand
CCCAAACAGTGCTCAAGAATCTCCACAAAACGACTCAGGCGCACCGGCTTGTTGTTTCCGATGTTGTACACCTTGTACTGGTCTCCGAATTCGTTTGCTTTGGGAGGATTGGGAATGATGCGCTCAAGGGCTGCAATGATATCATCAATGTAGGTGAAGTCACGCCACATGTCTCCCTTGTTGAACACCTTGATGCTCTTCTCCTCCATGATGCGCTTGCTGAAGGAGAAATAGGCCATGTCAGGCCTTCCATATGGCCCGTAGACTGTGAAAAAGCGCAGTCCTGTGGACGGAATGTGGTAGAGGTGGGTATAAGCGTGTGCCATCAGCTCGTTCGATTTCTTGGTTGCTGCATAGAGGCTCACCGGGTTGTCAACCTTGTCGGTTGTAGAGTAGGGAATCTTGCTGTTCAGTCCATACACCGAAGACGATGATGCATAGACGAGGTGTTTCACCTCATGGTGGCGGCAAAGTTCAAGGATGTTGAGAAACCCAACCAGGTTCGATTGCAGGTAGGCATACGGGTTGTCAATGCTGTAGCGAACTCCTGCCTGGGCTGCGAGGTTGATCACATACTCGATGCCGTGGCGTTTGAAGATGGAATCGAGCTCTGAATAATTGGCAAGGTCGGTTCTGTAGAAGGTGAAGCGCTCGCAAGCGAGAAGCCTCAGCCTCTCTTCTTTCAGACTTACCTCATAGTAGTCGTTGAGATTGTCCACTGCGATGACGGTGCATCCCAAAGCAAGCAATCTTCTTGCAAGATGAAAGCCGATGAAGCCAGCTGCACCGGTGACAAGATAGACCTTAGAGGCTTCCAACCGTACCAAATCCTTTCGCATTTCCTACTCCTCGTATTCACCTTATTGTACCCGAGATCCCGATATGTGGGTAGAGGGATGAAAAAACTGGACCCCGTGTGAGGTCCAGTGGTGAGAACAGAGCAACTGCTCTTAGAGGGCGCCGAAGAAAATCTTCAGCACGAACAGACCAAATACAACCCAAGTCATCGGAGAGACTTCCTTGGATTTCTTGGTGAACAGCTTGAGCAGGACGAAGGAGAGAATACCGAACATGATACCATCGGCGATGCTGTAGGCCACGATCATGAAGATGATGGTCAGGAAGGCCGGGATGGCTTCGGTCATCTCGTTCCATTCGATGTCCTTGACCGGGCTCATCATCATGACGCCGACGATGATCAGGGCAGGAGCAGTGGCTGCGCTGGGAATCGAACCAAAGAGGGGTTCGAGGAACAGCGACAGGGCAAAGAGGATTGCAACAACGAGTGCGGTAAGACCGGTGCGACCGCCCTCGACAACGCCAGAGGAGGACTCGACGAAGGTCGTGACAGTGGAAGTACCGAGTATAGCACCAGCGGTGGTACCGATTGCATCAGCGAAGAGAGCTTCCTTACAGTTGGGGATTGAGCCGTCGGACTGGATCATGTCTGCCTTGGTTGCACAGCCGATGAGGGTTCCAACGGTGTCGAACATGTCAACAAAGAGGAAGGTGAACATGATGACGATGAAGTCGATGCTCAGGATGTAGGTAAACTCAAAGGGGAAGAAGTACGGGGTCGGAGGAACAAACGAGCCACCGGCATACTTGGTGATTCCGAAGGGAATGCCGATGATGGTGGTGACGACGATACCGATCAGGAGGGCACCGTTCACCTTGTAGGCGAGCAGAATGCCGGTGATGACCAGGCCGATCATGGCAAGGCCGGGAGCTCCCTTGAACCAATCAGCATTGAGGCTGACCAAGGTGGCGCCGTCTACGATGATGCCTGCGTTCTGCATGCCGATGAAGGCGATGAAGAGTCCGATACCGACTCCGATAGCCCTCTTCAGGTTTGCAGGAATGCTGTTGACGATTGCTTCACGGATGTTGACTGCGGTAAGGATCAAAAAGATGATACCTTCTACGAATACTGCGGTCAGCGCGAACTGCCAGCTGTATCCCATTCCCAGTACGACCGTATAGGCGAGGAAGGCGTTGAGCCCCATGCCCGGTGCGAGAGCGAACGGCAGGTTGGCCAACAGGGCCATGACCAGTGTGGCAATTGCAGACGCAATAGCGGTTGCTGCAAATACCTTGGAGAAATCCATTCCGGCGTCGGAAAGGATGCCAGGGTTGACGGCAAGAATGTAAGCCATGGTAAGAAAGGTAGTGATACCTGCCATAACTTCAGTCTTGACGGTCGTTTTTCGTTCCTTGAGCTTGAAAAACTTTTCCATCGATGCACTCCTTGCAGATGTTTTGAATACTGATATTCTAGCGCATCTCCTGTAAAACGTACAGAAAAATCGTGAGATTTGTTATATAACCAAATTTTGGGGTACAAATTGACGAATCTGAATAAATTATTAGCGAAAAATTTACTATATAATGAAATTTATCGGAAAATATTACTGTCCTATACACTCGTATGGAGACAGGAAAATTTTTTTCTTGAAGTATTTGTGTGAAGTGTTACACTAAGAAAAACGTTGCAATATGTTGCAAGAAGGAGCTTCCATGGTTACCAAAGCTCGCTTGAGAGGCTTGATCGATGCTGCCTCAGGCAGGAAGAGGGCTGACCTTTGCATTACGAACGCCAAGGTGCTTGATGTATATAATAAGGAATGGTTTGAGTCAGATGTCCTAATATCAGATGGACTTATCTGTGGGTTTTCGCCGAAGGGCACCGCTTTGGCCTCGACGGTAGTTGATGGTGGGGGCCGCTATCTGGTTCCGGGCTTCATAGATGGACATGTCCATATTGAAAGCAGCCACGCTACGCCTGAGGAGTTTTCCAACCTTGTAGTACCGTGTGGCACGACAACCGTTGTTGCCGATCCGCACGAGATCTGCAATGTGTGTGGTCTTGATGGCCTTTACTATATGCTGGATGCGTCGAAAGATACAGCTTTGCAAGCCTTTTTTGTCGTCCCTTCCTGTGTGCCGGCAACCACCTTTGAGCACAGTGGTGCTACCATTCTTGCTGATGATCTTTCAGATCCCCTGAAGCATGAGCGGGTGCTCGGCCTGGGGGAGATGATGGATTACCCGGGCGTCATTGCCGCAAGCGATCTGGTGATCGACAAGCTGCTGGAGGCAAAGCGCATTGGAAAGATCATTGACGGGCACAGCCCGGCCGTCTCGGGTTCCGACCTTGACGCGTACAGTGCCAGCGGCATCCACACCGACCACGAGTGTGAAACTGCAGAGGAACTGCGTGAGCGGGTGAGGAGGGGCATGTACGTGATGCTTCGCGAAGGCTCGGCATGCAACAATGTACTGGCCTTGCTGGGTGGGGTGAGTGAGCGCAACAGTCGCCGTTGCATCTTCTGCACCGATGATCGTCAACCCATCAGCATTCTCTCTGAGGGGCATATCAACAACAACGTACGTCTTGCAGTCCAAGCGGGCCTCGATCCCATAGAGGCGCTCTGTATGGCAACCATCAACAGCTGTGACTGTTACCGCCTCACTGACCGCGGCGCAATCGCGCCGGGCTTGCGTGCTGATTTTTGCCTGGTCAACGACTTGGACTCCTTCTCCATGCACCAGGTATATGTGGCTGGGACGCTGGTAGCCCAGGACGGGGCCATGCTCAAGCCTGCTGTCAGCCGTCCTGATGCGAGAGTGAGTGGGAAAATGGATGTGAAGCATTTCTCATCCGATCGTCTTGCTCTTCATCTGGAGAGTGGACATGTCCGCGTAATCGACATCGTGCCTGGTGGAGTGGTCACTGAAGCCGGGGAGGCTGATGTCACCGTCAAGGATGGACTGTGGGTGCATGACAAGCGGATGGACATCATCAAGCTTGCCGTAGTTGAACGGCACAAAGGAACGGGCAATGTTGCTCTTGCCCTGCTTCGGGGATATGGCTTGCAAGGAGGGGCCATGGCAACCAGCGTTGCGCATGACTCACACAACATCATCGTAGCCGGTGACAATGATGCTGATATGGAGAAGGCTGTGAACCATCTCATCTCCACCGGAGGGGGAATGGTCATCGTGCAGAAGGGCGAGATTCTCGCATCCTTCGATCAGCCGGTGGCAGGCCTCATCAGCTATGAGCGTGGAGCGAGCATTGCTGAGCATCTCAAGGCTCTGCATGCAATCGCGCAGGAGAAGCTGAAGGTCAGCAAAACCATCGATCCCTTCATGACGCTCTGTTTCATGTCGCTTCCGGTGATCCCCGCCTACAAGCTTACCGATATGGGACTGTTCGATGTGCGCTCGTTCTCCTTCGTACCGCTGGAGCTCAATAGATAAGGGTCTCTGTTCCCATCTGGCAGACTGTCAGGGGAGTTTCATAGAGGGTGGTCAGCATTTCGCTGTTGACCACCTCTTCTTTTTTCCCGAAACAGAGCAACGATCCTTGCTTGAGCATCGCAACATGTGATGCCAGTGCATAGGCCAGATTTGCGTCATGGGTGGTGAATACCAATGTTTTCCCCCGCTGGTGCAACGAAGAGAGGATGGAAAGCACCTTTTTGCGGTTGGCCGGGTCGAGTGCACTGGTCGGTTCGTCCAACAGCAGCATCCTGCTCTGCTGGGCAATGGCACGGGCAAGGAGAAGCAGCTGGTGTTCCCCTCCGCTCAGATTGGTGACCGAACGATCTGCATAGGCGGCAAGCCCAACCTCCTCAAGAGCCTGGTAGGCTATGTCAGCATCATCGGATGTGGGGTTGCCCATCGCCTGCAGATAGGGAGAGCGGCCGAAGAGGGTGTAATCGAGGAGCGTGAACGAGAAGTGGAAGTGCTCAGTCTGGGGAACCAGAGCGAGCGTT
>JAAYQY010000064.1 GCA_012519125.1 Spirochaetales bacterium | reverse complement strand
CCCGCTTTGAGAGACTGCTCTTTCGCCTCGTTGTAGAAGAATTGGATGACATCATTGCCATGGTGCTGTGAGATGATATCCAGCACTTCCTGCGGAAGCCCTACCTCTCTTCCCTTCTCAAGGCCGAGTTTCACATGACTTTTGATGATAGCGACCGAAAGGCTCGGCTTGATATCATCATGCTTGTTCTCGGATCCCTGATTTTCGATGAAATACTCCGGGTGATCGGATTTCCCGATGTCATGATAGATACCGCCAACGCGTGCAAGCATGGCATTGGCTCCGATGGCCTTCGCTGCTTTGTAGGCAAGATCTGAAACGTAACGGCTATGATTGTAGGTTCCTTGGGCAACGGTACTCAAACGCTCCAGCACAGGACTGTCACTGAACGCAAGCTCACTGAGTCGATATGCTGTGGGAATATTGAACATACGTTCACACAGCGGAACCAAGGCTTCGGTAAACACCAAGCTGATGGTTACGTTGAGCACAATGCCCCCAATCAGAGGAAGCACTGAGATCAATTGGATTCCCACCAAAACATTCAATGCGATTGCGGCAAAGCTGCTGATGACGATTGCATAGAACCAATTGAACAAATCTTCCAATCGCTTGATTGTGTATTGGAAAAAGTAGAGGCAGACTCCACTGACACTCAAGCTGAGGAAAAATGTCATGGAAGTAGCCTGCGGCATCAGCGTCACAAAACTCGAAAGCAAGAATGCCGTGACAAGTCCAAGTCGCTTCTTGCTGGTGATATGAGCGGTAAACAGGGGAGCGAAAATGATGGGCAGATAGGAATCCAGAAGCATGCTGTTTCTGTTTTCCAACAAGAAGCTGATCGCATAAAGGGCCACGAGGGAGAGGATGACAGAGAGCAGCATCAAATTCAGATAGAGATACAGGCGTTTGTCCTTTTGCAAGAATTGCAGGAAAACATACACAGAAACTGCACTGACAAACAAAACAAAGATTGCACGGCCGATCAGTTCAAGAACCGTATACCCGAAGGCTTGGTCACCCATACGTTGGAGCAGGCCTAGCTGTTCATTGGTCACCACGGTGTCCTTGCCGATAATCTTCTGGCCCCGATCTATGGTAACCACTACGGGAAAGACGGTACGAGCAGCCTCTTCCCGTAGAGCCAGTGTCTTTACTTCCTCGTAGCGAACATTCGATTCAACGAGCAAGGAGAGTGCATCCACCACCAGATGTGATTGGAAAGTCTCATTGACCATCGTATACCCATCCAACCAGGAAGCGAGCGAGTCAAACAAGGTATCGGTGGTCATGACCTCTTCAACAACCAAGGGTTGTGCTGACTCCTGCCGAGTCATGGAAACGGTATTGGTAAGCAGGAACCGGTCGTATCCCTGTCCTTTGATTGTTTGAATCTCATTATGAAGATAGAGACCCGTTTCCAAAACCTTATGACAGGTTTCCTGGAGTGCTTGCAACAAAAAGAGCTGATCTTCTGAAGGAAGGTCGGCTATTCGGGCTACCACATTCTCGGTGTCGGAAAGGCCGAAATCACCAAGAACCCGTAGTGCTTCCTCTTTCCCCTTTTCTCTCCATGCCTGTACAAACTGTTCCACCCTTTGTGTGGAAAGCGTAGTGGAGCGCAAAAGAAAAGAGAAATGAGGGAGCACAGCCTGTTCTTGAGCTCTGATGAGTGCTTCGGTTTTGATTTCATCGATATACTGGAATGCGGATGTTGCATAGACATCCTTCTCAGAAAGTTCTCCTGCAACATACCGAACAGAAAGGGACCTGAACCCTCGGTCAGAGGATCGGCTGGAAATCACAGGAACCAGCATGGCAAGCAGGACGGTACACACCATGAGAACCAAGGAAACCTGACGTTCGATCTGTCTCTGTTTTTTCCCTCGCTCTTGGGAAGCCTTGCTTTGTCTCATCGCCGTTCTCCCTGGGCATGAGTGGTTTGGTCTTTTGCATATGCGTCAATGATTTGCTGAACGATCCGTGAACGAACCACATCACGGGAATCAAAGAGGATGAAATCAAGGGCATTGATACCATGCAAGATATTCTTTGCATGGACAAGTCCGCTGCTTTTGTGCTTGGGAAGGTCCACTTGACTGATATCACCGGTGATGATCGCTTTGGAATTTTCGCCCAATCGTGTCAGGAACATCTGCATCTGCTCTATGGTAGTGTTCTGCGCCTCATCGAGGATGACAATCGCATTCTGCAATGAACGACCTCGCATATAAGCCAACGGTGCAATTTCTATGCTTCCATTCTCCTCAAGCTTGCGGATGTTTTGTACGCTGATCATAGCTTCCATGGCATCGTACAAGGGCCTGAGATAGGGATTGATTTTTTGGGCAAGATCTCCAGGAAGAAAACCCAGATTCTCACCTGCTTCCACGATGGGACGCGTGAGAATCAACTTCTGTCGTTTTCCTCCCATCATTTGGCTGAGTGCATACGCAACAGCCAGGAACGTCTTGCCGGTTCCGGCAGGCCCGATGCCGAACACAATCTGATTCTCTTCCATGCTCTTGATGTATGCTTCTTGGCGTGGACTCTTGGGAAATGCAAAACGATTGTGAACCAGAATGAACGGTTTGTCCTGTTTTTCCTCGGAAAGCAACTCCTCAAGGGGACGGTCATGCTTCAGGCTTTGATACTCCATGAAGATTTCCGCTTCGCTGAAGTAGTGTTGATTCTCCGAAAGCGTTCTCAATCTTGCAAGCAAAGACAAAAACCGGTTGGCTACCAGTTCATCCTTGCTCAGGCATGTCAACATAGTGCCTTTTACAAACAGGTCGCAACCGAGCAAGGCTTCAAGATATGGCAGGTTCCGGTCATTGATTCCTAGAACCCGCTCCATCTGCTCCTCGTGGGAAAACTCGATACTTCTATCCATGCAAATTCCTATGATGTACTGGAACGAATCCAATCATTGGATGGTTTCGTCCAGGTTTCCTCTACGTCCAACTCGGGGATGGTATTCCATCGTACAAATACGGAAACCGTGGGAACCCAGCTATATTGGTTGTTCGATAATACAACACTTCCTGTGTATTTACAATTCAAGGACCAATCGTCGAGATCATGGACGAGATCGAAGGAGATGGAGCTGAGATTGAACTGGGTGTTTGACCTCCCCTTTCCTGCAAAGTCAAAACTACGCAGCAAATCTTCCCACATACGAGCCCATACGAAGTTCTGAGCGCTGTCATAGTATTGTGAGAACCCGGTGTTTGAACTCTTGATGGAGAGTGAGCAGGAAAGAAACTCGGCAATTTCCAAACCCAAGGAAGCTTGTACATCCAGGCTGGTTGCCCAGATATCCTGGAAATGCAGATTGAAGGTGGACTCCAGTCCCAGCGAAAGGGCTATCCTGCCCTTCCACCATCGCATGGTCACGTTTTTCGCAGAAACCGTTGTCTTCAACCGCTGTGGTTGCAGCATGCCAACCTGCCCGTCGCTGATGTAGGTTACCGAAAGATAGGGAATCTTGAAATCGAGATTCAATTGGTCGATGTAGTGGTCTATCCCCTTGCTCGATCTTCCCTGGTAGGAGAGCAGTTCGCTGATGACAAGACGGGAATCAAAGAGGGAAAGCTGGGCTTTCTGGTTGACCGAGAGTGCCTGGAACCAAAATTGCACTGATTTGGTGTAATCGTAAGTCTCTTGGGTGGAGAACGAAAAAAGTTTTGTGGTATAGGAAAAATTTGCAGTAGCGCGTTCTTTTTTCAGGATGCCGTTGGTTTCTGCATAGGAGAGTGAAGCTCCCACGACAAATCTTCCCTGTGTGTAGGTAAGCGAGGGAATGAGGCTCTGCCGTATTGGATAGAGATTGGCGGTGAGTGAAGGTTTCAGGGAACCAAGGCCTAGGGGTAACGTTTTTTCCACCTTCATCTGATGCACGGTTACGGAATCAGCATCAAAAGAGTAGGTATCGATCTGTTCAACAATCTGGCTTGTGTAGGTTT
>JAAYQY010000063.1 GCA_012519125.1 Spirochaetales bacterium | reverse complement strand
TGTTTGCCTCCCTCGGATCGCGCATTCTCAGGACAGAGACAGCCTGTAGTGCAGGCCTTGCTGTATTGTTGGGACGGATGGGATTGCTCTGACTTGTTGCATGAGCGAAAGGAATCAAGTACCATGATGGCCAGCATTATTGACGTTGGGAGGAATTGACATGGCGCATTGCATCGTACCTGCAGCAGAGGAGATCCTGGACAAGGAGTATGCCGTCCTCGACCACGGGTTTGTACGACTCGTAGACTATCTGGGCAGCGATGAACGCATTGTGCAAAGTGCCCGTGTCTCCTACGGCAGCGGCACCAAAACCTACCGTCAGGACAAGGGTTTGATCAGCTACCTCCTGCGCAACGACCATACTTCCCCCTTCGAGCAGGTGAACTTCACCTTCCATGTGAAGATGCCCATCTTTGTTGCAAGGCAGTGGATCCGACACCGCACAGGTCGGGTGAACGAGATCAGCGGCCGGTACAGCGTGATGACCGACCAGTGCTATCTGCCTGACCGCGAGCACATCAACTTCCAAAGTGAGGACAACAAGCAAGGAAGGGCAGAGGGTGCCGTTGATGCACAGCTCGCCGACCAGGTTCTCTTTTTGTTGTCAGAGGACCAGAAACGCAGCTATGAAACCTACCAGAAGCTGTTGGACCTGGGTATTGCCCGTGAGCTCGCCCGTGTAGACCTGCCTTTGAGCATGTATACCGAATGGTATTGGCAGATGGACCTGCACAACCTTTTCCACTTTCTGCAACTGCGCCTTGATGCGCATGCCCAGTACGAGATTCGTGTCTACGCCCAGACCATCCTGGATATGGTTCGTCTGGTCTGCCCGATGGCAACAAAAGCCTTTGAGGAACACAAGCTGGGAAGCAAGACTTTCAGTTCAAGTGAATTGGATGCCCTGAAGAAAGTGTTGAAAGGGGAGGATAATCCTCTTACCGGTCGTTCGTTGGAGCTGTTTGAGCAGAAGCTTTCCTAGCTCGCTTGTACTCGCGTTTGCTCAGTGGGCCTGGCGGCAAGTCAGGCCGCTTGAGCAACATCTCCGGATGGGAGAGCAACTCTTGGAAAAGCTTGATTGACTTGGTGAAATAGAAGCCGTCAGTGATTCTCTCATCGACGGTGAAACCCACTTCCATCGTATCCCGTCTCAGCAGCCGTCCACCTTCTTGGTAGCGACTTCTTTTCAGCACCCCCATGGTTACGAACACACTCGTGGTTCCCCACTCGTAGAGGTGATGGTGAGGGCTTCCTCCCCCCAGACCAATGCTTCCCATATTGCTGACAAACAGGCTTGTATGAAGCCCATCGGCATCCCGAAGGGCTTTCGGTGCCTTTCCATGCCGATCCAAGAGGTTTGCGGTGCCAACCACCAAGCGGATGATCGGCCGGGGAAATTTGAGAAAGAAGAGAATAGCCTTGTCTGTGAAGTTGCTTGAGGCTGGCTTGCGCTGCTCCTCGATAGCGCTGTTGATGATGGCTGCTATCTCATCGAGGGTCATGTCTTCGCGAAAATAGAGGGGCATACTGTGTTCTGGTGATTCATCGCTGTAATCCTCTTTCACCACGAAATTCACCGAGAGATCCTTACGTTGCCAGTACTGGTAGTGGGAGACGAACCTGTTCAGTTCCGGCCGCATCGCGATGGTACGAAGGATAGCGGAAAGAAAAACCTCAAAGACACGGTAGGAGCGACCCTCTGGACTCTTGTTGTGCTTGATGAACTCAACGGTGCCGGTAAGATCGAGGACCATGTTCTGGTACACAAGCGCTTCACACCGTTTAGGCATGATGTAAGGAAATATTTGTTTATACGGGGGTATGTCATAGATACGCACCGCATCATTGCGTCTGCTCATTCGTTGCTCCACACTCAGGAAATGAATTCGGTTTGAGTGTAACGCGCCTAAGCCGTGAGCTCAAGAACAAATGCAAATCATGCTTGTTTTTCAGACATTTGTCGCTTTCTTTGGAGGCTCAGCAAGTACGATTGTCGCATGGCTTCCTCAAATGACCGATCATTGGGATAGCTGTACCCGAAGGTGGGCTCCCAAAGGGAAGGATCTTCCATGCACAGATAGAAGAAGGGCTTGTCTTGCTTCCAAGAGTCGGGGAACCTGTCATAGGCAAAACCAAAGAGTTTTTGCTTCGTTTCCAAGGGATAGGAGTACTTGCCTGCCGTGAGGGTGAGATCAATATCCAAGATTCTGGTTTTCCTCTGTGAGCTTCTGAGCTCCCGTAACACAGCCTTGGTGAAGGTGAGGGTACCGAGGCTGAACATCATCAGCTCCTCAGGCTGAAAACGTGAAACAAGCTTTTCGATCAATGAGCCATACTCATCTTCCCAGCCATCAAAGAAGACCATGGGATGGAGATGAAAACCGATGAGAAGGCCCCTGTCACGCGCTCGCTGGGCAGCATCGAGGCGTTGGTCAAGATTTGCCGTCAGATGTTCTTCCTTGGCGATGATCGTCTCTGCATTGAGCGACCAGGTCGGCACCATGTTTGCAGGGAGATCAAGATCCAGGTAATCGGTTCTTTTGCTCTTGGTCTTCAGTTCGATGATGAGGTTGGGATGTTTTCGTGCAAATGCTGCAAGCGCATCAAGGGTCCCATACTCATTGCCCCAGAGCAGTGAGTCACTGCTCTGACCGGTGCCGATGTGCCAGGTTCCCTCTTCCAACTGGAGGGAGGAGAGCCTCTGGTCAAGATTTTCAACCACCCTGATCTCATGGCTGTTATAGAAGGACTGGATGGAGCAGTAGGAGCAACCGAAGGCGCATTGCTGCACGACATCCAGGGTTTTTAGGTTGCAGCAGCGGGTTTTCTCTCCCTCAACAGGGCAGGGACAACGGCCCATCAGGGTATCGGAGGAGACAAAGAGGCTCTTGTACTTGTCAGGCATGCGTTCATCGGGAATGAAATCGTGGTAGGGAGTGGGCATCGAGCGCTCTTCTTTCATACGCTTCAGATGGTCACTGTAGAGCAATCGATCAGGTTTCCCCTCATCGATCCACTCGCTGATGCTTCCCTTGCTCCACATGCGTACGTCACAAGCATTCTCAATGATTTGTCGTTGCTCTTGATAGCTGAAGCGTTTTCGCGCAAAGAGCCCGCTCAGATATGCTTGGTCTTCAGAGGGAAGCGCTGAAAAAAGAGGGTGTTCCATGCAAGGCATTGTAGCCATTGTGGATTGCCAAAACAAGGGGAGGTAGCTATGCTCTAAGGAAGATGGGCAAGAAGAAAGACAAGCAGGTATACCAGACAGCCTCGAGTATCGAGAGCTTTGGCACCGAGGTGGCTGAAGGCGTCAATCCTCACGAAATGGCGAGGCAGATGCCCCATGCCAGCGGCGTGTACCTCATGCGGGATGAAAAGGATACCATCATTTATGTGGGCAAAGCCAAGGATCTGAAGAAGCGGGTGACCAGCTATTTCTTGGCGAATCGCAGTCCCAAGACAGCGGCTCTGGTGCGCAAGATACATCGAATCGAGCACATCATCACCGGCAATGAGTACGAGGCTCTGGTTCTGGAGAACAACCTCATTAAAAAGTACTCGCCGCACTACAACATCTCGCTCAAGGACGGGAAGAGCTATCCACTGATCCGCATCACCAATGAGCGCTTTCCCAAGGTCTTCAAGACCCGGCGCATCATCGATGACGGTTCCTCCTACTATGGTCCCTATCCTGATGGGGGCAAGCTCGAACTCTATCTTGATCTTATTGCCAAACTCTTCCCCCTCAGGCGTTGCGGGACCCCCCTTCGAATGCGGGATAAGCCGTGTCTCTACTACCATATCGGACTGTGCAGCGGACCTTGTGCAAACCTGGTCAGCGAGAAGGAGTACCAAAGCTCCATCACCGCAGTGAAGAACTTGCTGGAGGGTAGGACTGAAACCCTGGTTGCCCAGCTTGAGGAACAGATGATGCAGGCCAGCAAGGCGATGAACTTTGAGGAAGCTGCCATCAAGCGGGATCAGATTGCGGCAATCAAGGCAATCGAGACCGGCCAGCAGGTCCAGGACTTCACCCAGGAGAGCCGTGACTATGCTGCCATCGAGATGCGCGGTCCCTTGTGCACCATCAGTTTGATGCAGATGCGCAGCGGACAACTCATCGGCCGTGCCCTCTATCGTGGGGAGACCTTTGGCGATGAGACGGAAACCTTGCTCAACTTCCTCGTCCAGTACTATGCAGATGGACTGAAACTCCCGCAATTTCTCTATGTCTCCCATGAGATTGATGTCGATCTGATCAGGCGATACTTTACCGAGCAGCTTGGGGGTAGGCTTGAGGTGAATCTTCCTTCCGATGGGAAGCACTTCAGGATTCTGAGGATGGCACGTGAGAACGCCACAAGGGATGTGGAGAAGCGGCTCAAAAGCAGGGATAATTCCCGTGGCCTTGAGGACCTCGCGGAAATCTTGGGCCTAGCAACTCCTCCCTCCTTAATCGAGGGGTTCGATATCGCCCACCTTGCCGGCAAATACACGATAGCTTCCCTGATCAGTTTCCGGGACGGGAATCCTGACAAGCCGAACTACCGTAGGTACAACATCAAGAGCCTTGAGGGCAAAATTGATGACTATGAGTCCATCCGTGAGGCAGTTGCCCGACGATACTCCAAGATACTGAACGAGAACCTTGAGCGACCCGGTCTTCTGATCATCGATGGAGGGAAGGGACAGGTGCATGCTGCACGGCAGATCCTCGATGATTTGGGAATGTTTGAAATTCCCATCATCGGACTTGCCGAGCAGTTTGAGACCATTGTCTTTGATGATGAAAGGGAGGACCTTCAGCTTCCCGAGGAGAGTGAGGCTCTGCGTCTGGTCATTGCTGTTCGGGATGAGTGCCACCGCTTTGCAACCAGTGCAAACCAAGCGGCCCGCAGCAAGGAAGCTTCCTTCCGCTTGCTTGAGTCGGTGGAAGGAATAGGCAAGAAGCGCAGTGAACAGCTGATGAAACAGTACGGAAGTCTGGAGGTCTTGCTCAGCAAGAGTGCCCAGGAGCTCGCAAAAGAGAGTTCATTGCCGCTTCCTGTTGCACAGCGGCTGCTCAAGCAACTCTCTCTCTAGCCGAATGTGGCAAACGATGCCTCATGCATAGCCTTGCCTTTCCCCTTGATGATGCGATACAGCAGCCGCTCAAGCATCAGCGTTGCCAGCTCGCTTCCCGACTCCTTGACCTGGATGTCTGCTTCCGCAAGAAGTGCAATGATTCGTCTCAGATCAGCGGACTCGTACTGCATAAGAGCCGCATGGTACGTGCCCTTGTCCTTGGGTTTGCGAATGGGACAACTCTTGAGTTGCACCTGAGCTTTGGTAAAAGCCTCAGATTCACTAGCACCTGTCTCACGCTCTTCCTGAATGGAGAGCAAGCGTCTGAATTGCCACAAGAGACCACTTACCAAGAGAATGGCTGTCTGGCTGTCGCCGCTCCCCAAAATGACATGCAGTGAGCTGAGGCTCTTCTTCAGATCCCCTCGGGCGATGGAAGGAAAGAGGGTGAAGGCATCCTCCTGGCGGCTGTGAAAGACATAGGTTTCCACATCATCCTCATCGATGGGCCTGCCTTTGTCGGATATCTGCCAGAAAAGGCCAAGTTGGTTGCAGATGGTCCTCAACTCCTGGGTGTTGTCTTCGGTAAGCTCGATGAGCAGCTCAACAGCATCGGCCTTGATGGAGAGGCCCATCTTGCGAAAGTGGTTGCGTATCCAATCGGCCTTCTGATTCTCCAAAAGGTCATAGAAGGTTTTGGTGTTCTGCTTGCTCACACCCTTCATGATCTTTGCTGAGATGAAGAGCTCGCTGGAGATGATGACCAGAGTTGCGGTATCCACTGGATGGGCCAGATACTCTGCAAGGCTGGTTGCAAGCGATGCACTGACCGCTTCAGCCTGGCTGAGGATTACCAGACGGTGATCACTGAACAAGGAGTTGTTGTTCAGGACGGTGAAAATCTCCCCATTCTCCGTTTCAAAGGGGTAGAAGCGGGACAGTTCGATCTCAGGACCAAACTCGGTGCGCAGCTGTGCTCTGATATCCTTGAGTTCTTGTTCTTTCGCCCCGGTCTCAGGCCCGAGGAGCAGGTAGGTTCGTGCACTCATGCGTAATTGCGGATCAAGAGATGAAGCTTGCCATGAATCTTGCAAGAACGGGTGATGATGGGCCCCATCATGGAATTGGCAGGCCTCAACTCAATGTTGCCGTTGGAAGGGTAGTAGAACTTGAGGGTGATTCCCATCTCCTCCTCCCCGACGGTTGCTGCTACGATGTCCCCCGTATCGGCAACCTCGCACTTGCGAAGAATGGCAATGTCTCCATCATAGATGCCTTCCTCGATCATGCTCTCGCCTCTGATGCGCAGGGCAAAGTAAGTGTTTCTGGTATTGCGGAGCATGGTTGCGGGAAGACTGAGCAGGTATTCGGTGTTCTCTTCGCTCATCAGCGGCATTCCTGCGGCAATAGATCCGATCAGGGGGATTTGGATCATCTCCTCACGGGGGAAGAACTCTGAACCGATCACCTCGATAGAGCGGGAAATACCGCTCTTTGTCTTGATCACCTGCTTTGCCTCCAAGGCCTTGAGATGGTCGTGGGCAGCCTTCACGGAGAACTGAAAGTGGTCTGCAATGTCGCGTACAGACGGTGC
>JAAYQY010000062.1 GCA_012519125.1 Spirochaetales bacterium | reverse complement strand
GCGCGTTCCACCCAGGAACAGGTGGAGGAGAGCTCGATCGGCCAGGTAGCACAGCGCTACCATGCCGTCATGAGACCGTTCATGAGTGAGGCATCCGAAATGGTCGAACAGATCGACAGCATCCGCCAAGGTGATGAGATTCCGTTCATCGCCACCGACCGAAACACCCTCAACCTTCCCGGAGTCGGCAAGAGCAACACGTACCGCACCATCGGCCTCACTGAGGATGGAAGACGCATTCTCCGTTTTGAGTTTGACCATACCCGTCCCCACAGCAAAGTCATTGAGGAGATGGGATCGGTAATCATCATCGAATCGAAGTCGATAGCCCAATATCTGAGGCAGTTGGAAGATATGGGTGAGGATAGCAGTGAATACACCACCATTTGGGGCTATTCGGCAGGGAGCCTGGAACCCAGAAGTCCTGTCTTTGAAGGATTGACCAAGACATGATGACCTGATTTCAAGCCCTTTGCCGCTCTGTTTCGGCAAGGGGCTTTCTCTTGTTCCACCTCTGCTCCCCAAAGTGAAAGAGAAGTGTCAGGGCAAGGCCCACCAAGCATCCGAGCAGAACAGCGAAAATGCGCTGCAATGCATATGACCACATGGGCTTTCCCATCTCTTGGAGCAGGACGATTACCAAGGCTGCAAGGGCACTTCTTGTGGAGGAGGGAAAGCGCATGATCGTGCAGACAGCAATGGTGAGCACCACCCCGATGCACAGGTTGGCCAATTGGCTGAAGGGAAGGGTGAAGCAGAAGAGGCCGATCAGGGCCCCGGTGATATTCGCCTTGATCCTGGCGATGGGCAGGCTGATCGAGCTATCCCAGTCGGGAGCAAGCACGAGCAGAAGGCTGACGATGGACCAAGAGAGGTAGTACTGGGGAAAAGCCTTGTAAAAGCCGTAGCAGATCACCGTACCAATGAGGCACTTGCTGATGTACAGCAGGAAAACCGGGTTGAACAAGGCTCGTTTCATGGTCGCCAGTATGAAGAAGGCATTGCCATCCTGTCAAGAAATAGTGAGTAGCATGGCTCGTTTACAAGTAGTAAAATTTAAGATATACTAATATTGGATTTTAGATTTTCCGAACAAGGAGGTCCTTGTGAACTATATACCAAGACATATCGTACAAACCATGCAACGTTTTGCAGCTTCATTTCCCATCGTACTGGTCACTGGGCCTCGCCAAGTAGGAAAGTCAACAGCATTGCATCATTCCTTCCCTGATATTCCGTATCTTACCTTTGATGACCCATCCCAGCAATTATCAGTGAAACAGGATCCCAAAACGTTTCTGAACATGCATCAAAGCCCAAGGATATTTGATGAGGTCCAGTATATTCCAGAATTATTTCCGTACCTGAAAATGGATGTGGATAGTCGTGGTGAACAGGGAATGTACTATCTGACTGGCAGCCAGCAGTTTTCGATGATGCAGCGAGTGAGTGAGAGTCTTGCAGGCAGGATTGGAATTCTCCAATTGTTGGGGATTTCGCTGAGAGAGCGATTTGGGGATTCCTTGTACAGTCCGTTTATTCCCACTCGCGAGTTCATTCAGGAGAGGAAGAGCCCCAACTCCTGTCCTGCTCCAAAGCTTTGGGAATACATCCACCAAGGCTCCTTTCCCGTAATCGTTACGAAACAGGTGCAAGCAGAAGATTATTACGGCTCGTATGTGAAGACATATTTGGAACGGGATGTGCGTTTGCTTGCACAAGTGGGAGATGAGTTGCAATTTCTTCAGTTTCTTACCGTCGTTGCAAGCAGGACTGGTCAGTTGCTCAATTACTCTGATTTGGCTAAGGAAGTTGGTATTACAGGACCGACAGCTAAACGCTGGGTTTCCATCCTTGTTTCTACGGGGCTTGTGTACTTGCTCAAACCGTACGCAACCAATGTCGAAAAGCAGGTCGTCAAGACCCCCAAACTCTATTTTCTTGATACTGGTCTTGCTTGTTGGCTGACCAAGTGGTCATCAG
>JAAYQY010000061.1 GCA_012519125.1 Spirochaetales bacterium | reverse complement strand
GGGCAATCTGTCCCTGGTCATGGTACATCGTCACCACTCCATCGAACTCTCCGCGGAAAGCCTTGATGAAAGTGATGTCGCTGGGATAGGGACCGCTGGCATCAATGCCCATTTCCTGTGCTTTGGCAATGGCCGGTTCGATCACATCAATCTCCTCACGACCACACAGTCCGTGCTCCCCAGCATGGGGATTCAATGCAGCAAGGGCAAGCCTGGGCTTTGCAATACCGCTGCTCTTCAAACTGGTATTGGCAAGACGGACAGCACGCAAAATTCTCTCAACGGTCAAGTTCTTGCTGACCTCGCTGATGGGGATGTGGCTGGTGGTCCGAGTGGTCCACAAGTCCCCTACCACGTTGATCTCCCCAAAGGGCTCGGTGTGGTTGAAGAGCTGTGCAAGATAGTGGTGCTCACTCTCGACCTTGCATCCGGCTTCCTTCATACCCGCCTTGTTCAACGGTGCAAAACAGAAGCCGTCGATTTTTTTTGCCATATAGAGCTCGGTACAGAGCTTCAGTCCGTCAAGGTTTGCCTTGCCGGCTTCATAGGTCAGTTCTCCAAAGGGAACTTTGGCAGGATCCTGATTCTTCTGGTCAAGAACGACCAAATCACCGCTCCAATCTGCCTGGTCAAGATCAGAAACAACCTGCAATGGTACGGAGGAACCGATTACATTGAAGGCACGCTGAAGCAGACGTACGTCAGAGATGATGACCGGCGTGCAGTACGCGTCAAAGAAATTCTGGACTGCAAGCTTTGCAACGATCTCCGGACCGACTCCAGCCCCATCCCCGAGCATAATTCCCAATACAGGCTTCTTGTTCATGCATGACTCCCTTCAATGTCCCTAGCAAATACCAAAGGTGGTATCCATCAGGAATGAGGATAGCAACATGCGTGCCAACTTTGTTTCTATTGTATACAATCTATTGTTTTTACTTTTTTTGTATACAAGCATCTCTCTACTCTTGCACTAGATAGCAAAAAAATCATAGAAATTTCTAAAATTTTTGCTACTTTTTCCTAAATGTTTCAATGTTTCATAAATTTGTTTCATGTTTCATTTGAAACTCATTTGAAACATCAATGCATAAATTGTGCAAATTTCCGCCAAAGCGTGGTCCTACTCAACCCAACTTGGCGTGCAAACACCTCTCGACTCAACCCACTGTGCAGATACTGCTGATAAAGCTCCTCATCCGAATATGAGTTTCTGATTTTCATGGGTTTAACGCTTGGCCCCTCGTCAAGCCGCAGGCTCGTAGAACCGATGTCCAATAGCTCAATCTCTTTGACTGTCACCACATCACTGGTATGAAGGATGGCAAGACGTTCTGCAGCATTGCGCAGTTCACGGATATTCCCAGGCCATGAGAACCGTGTAAGCTCAGCTACCGCCTCATCGGTGATGTACGGCTCGCTTAGCCCGTGACGATTGCAGTACTGTTGCACAAAGTGCTTGAAAATGATGCCTATATCCTCAACGCGTTCCCGCAAGGGCACAAGCAAGAGGCTCAACAGGCTGATGCGGTAGAAAAGATCGAGACGGAACTTACCCTCCTTCACCTTCTCCAGGATGTTGTTGTTTGCTGCGCTGATCACTCTGACATCGACAGGAACCACCATGTCCGCCCCGATCTTGCGAACCTCGCGCTCTTGCAATACCCGCAGCAATTTTGCCTGTACCACGATGGGCATCTCTGCGATCTCGTCAAGGAAGATGGTTCCCTTGTGGGCCAGTTCAAAGAGTCCACTCTTGCCCCCTTTGCTTGCTCCGGTGAAGGCTCCTTCGGTATATCCGAACAATTCGCTCTCCAGAAGCTGTTCGGGAAGGGCTGCACAGTTCACCGCTACAAAGGGCTCCTTTGCCCGCGAAGAGGCGTTGTGGATGGACTGTGCGAAGAGCTCCTTGCCCGTACCTGTCTCACCGAGAAGCAAGACAGCACCTGGAACCTGGCTGAATCTCTTTGCCTTCTCCACCAAGCTCACCATGTGGGCATTCTGAGTTACGATATCGGAGAAGCTGTAGCGAGCCACCAGGCCCTTGCGGTTCAATTCGGTTCGGATCTTGTGCTCGGTCTGCCTGATAGCCTCAGCATTCTGGAACGTGTAGAGAAACCCAAAGGTCTCCTCATCAACCCTGATCGGCTGGTGTGTGACCAAGAATTGCTGACCATTGATACCTACCAACTCATCCTTCTGTTTGCCCTCCCGCATGACCTCAGCCCATCGGCTGGAAAAATAGACCTGTTCCATGGGCAAGCCTTCCAAAGGACTTTTGCCGAAAAGGTTCTCTGCCTGCCTATTGCCGGCAATGATCTTTCCATTGCTGTCGATGGCCAGAAGGGCGTACGTCGCGTTGTTGAGCAGCGTCAAGAGCAGGTTTCCCCTCGTCTGTGCCCGATCGAGTGAACGGGCTGCAGCAACGGCTTCGGCCACCGCGTGCACCACTGCCTGATAGCCTGTCTTGATATGGACGAACTTCAAGCCCCGCTCTTCACAAAGCCTGCACATGGTCAGGCCCCCTACCAAAACAGAACACCCGGCACGGGTCAGCTGATCGACTCCTGCGCGAACATCATTCTGGTCGGTTACCTGAAAGACAGAAACAGGACACCCAACCAACGTCGCGATGGTCTGTTCATCACAAAGATGCTCGTGGGTGATGATACCGATATGTGCAGAACTTTCACCCTCCTTCGCCAGGGCTAGGGCATCGAGAAGGTCGGCACTGCTCATGGCTATCGGGACAACATGGACTGTTTTCTTTTGTTCAGCAATTGCGTGGGCGGTAATTCCTCTGGCGATGATGATATCAGCCTGCAGCGGCTCGATCACCTGAGGATCTGATCCATAGATGTGGGTGGTGCTGACCGAGATGTCCTCAAGCTCATAGCTCTGGACAACCTGCTCAAAGGCCTGCTGCAGCTCATGGTATGGTATGACTATCAGAATCTTGATCATGCTACACTCCCGAGTCAGTGTAGCATGAACCAAAGCCCTTTACAAAGCTCACTGCTCCTTGCTATTGTCGGCTATGACTGCAGCACAACTCTTCCAATATCTCCTCCTTTTCCTTCTGATCGGTTTCACCGCGCTGAATTTCTACGCCCTCACCGTAGGGAGAAAGAAAAAGAAACAAGCACATGCAAACTATAAGCAGACCCTCCGCCTTTTGGAGCAGAGGGCCTATGAAAAAATGCAAGAGCACAACGTGCACTTCGATGAGAAGCAGGGGTACATGAATGACCTGAGCGAAGGAATCCTCTTGACCTTCGATACGAAGAAAAAGATGGTTGGCATCACGCTCAAGGATGCTTTTTACCTCTTTGCTTATGCAGACTTTGTCTCCTGCAAGCAGACCTATGAGACAGTTGACAAGAACAAGCTTGCAAACATCTCAGTGGAGATAGAAACAAAGGACAGCATCATCACCCTCGTCTTCGGTTCGAAGAGCTGGAAAGCAACTTCCTATCTTGGAAAGTTCCTGCTCTCCGATACCAAGGAGTTCTGCTCCCTGCTTGAAAGCCGCTGCCTGGGTAAGGAGCTGAGCCAACTTACGTAGATGCCGGCTG
>JAAYQY010000060.1 GCA_012519125.1 Spirochaetales bacterium | reverse complement strand
GTCCAGATCAAGGTTGCGGACACCGGCTGTGGCATTGCAGAAAAGTATATGAGCCAGATTTTCACTCCCTTCTTCACGACCAAGGCTCCGGGAAGCGGAACCGGCTTGGGGCTCTCCAACTGCTACAGCATTGTGGATAAGATGGGCGGAAGGATACGGGTACGCAGTGAGGAGAAGATTGGCTCTGAGTTCACTACCATCTTCCCCCTCAATGAAGAAGGTCGTGAGTCCATTCACTTTACCTTGGTGAACGACCAGAATGGTATGAATGATGTCTTCTTCATCCAACGCAAGGTCTTGGTTGGGGAGAAGGGCTATCTTGAGGAGTCCATCCATCGAAAGGAAGACGAGAATGCCCTGCACATCCTCGCTTTCAAGGGCTTGCATCCGGTGGGAACTGTGAGCCTGATGACCAGCGAGCGGTTCTGGCCGCTTCCCATCTCCAAGTATTTTGACATCAAGTCAGTGCTCAAGACCCGCCATTGTGCAGAGATCATACGCCTGGCCGTGCTTCCCGAGATGCGCAACACCTCAGCATCCATCGGCTTGATCATCCTCATTTTCCTCCTTGCACGGGCAACAGGGGTTGAGGAGCTCATCATCGATGTCTTTGCTGATGATACCAAGACCATCAAACTGTACAAGAAGTTTGGCTTTGTGGAAGTGGGAAGCTACTGCTCCCCCTCACCGGTAACGGTACTGGTGCTGCAGAGCAAGTCCACCTTGGAGAAGGACCGCAGCCAGCTGAGGCACTTCGTCAAGCCGTTGTTCAGCAGGCTCAGACCCCTCTTCGACTTTGGTGATTACACCCAGGCAGTACACGATGAGATGGACAGGATTCTCAGTGCTGACAAGATTACTGAGGTAGTGGAGGACGTTGAGGAAGAGATTCAGGTAATTTAGCCTTGGACCGTAAATATCTTCTGGGTGGGATAGGCAAATTTGATGCCTTCCTGCCTGAAGCGCTTGAGCAGCATCAGGTTGATCTCTTGCTGCACATTCATGTAGACCACGTAGTCGGGTGAGGGAACGTAGTAGACCGTCTCGAAGACGAGAGCTGAAGCACCGAAGGTTTGGAAATGACAGCGATCGCAGATTACCCCTTCGATGGTGGTGACGCTGGCAATAGCCTCCTTGATCAGGGTTGTCACCATCTCCACTTTCTCGATTTCCGTCTCGTTGGGAATGGTAATCTGGCTGACTACGCGCCTGCGCTGCATCTGTTTGTAGTTGTGGATGCGGCTACTGGTGAGGTCTGAGTTGCTGATGATCAGCACCTCGCCGCTGAGTACCCTGATGCGGCTGCTCTTGATGCCGATTCGTTCGACAATTCCTGACTTGTCCCCAAAGACAATGAAGTCACCGAGGGCGAAGGGGTGGTCGAAGAAGATGACAAAGTAGCTGAAGAGGTCGCCCAGTACTCCCTGGGCGGCAATTGCGACGGCAATACCACCAACACCAAGGCCTGCAAGGGCTGTGGTGATATTGAAGCCGATATTGCTGAGAAGAATGAGAAAGCCAACAACCCAGATCAGCAGCTTTACAAAGGAGAGCAGGGGCTTGAGATTCTTCTCATGTTCTTGGTTTGCATACTCTTTTTCGAAGTATTTGGAAAAGCTTAGTTCGATACCCTTGTTCAAAGATCGAACAATGATGATCGTCATGACCAAGGCAAAGATTATCTGCACCGTCTCTTGAATGGTCTCCCCAAAGCTGACTTGCTGCATGGAAACCCACAAGACAGCAAGGAAGATGAGCGGAAGCGCAATGCGCTTGAAGAAGCGGAGCACCGGAAGCGTACGGAACCGACCTTTCTGGGTAGGATCAGCTTTCTTCAGCTCCTCCAGCTTCTTGATGCGTTTCCCCAGAATCGTGTTGGCAAGCAAGATGAGAACCAGCGATGAGCCGAGCAGGATAAGCATGGGCAGCATCGGCTTGATGGTGGTGGTGAAGAAGGTATTAAGAGTTTCCATAGTGTCACTATACTATACTTTTTTGTGAGCTTCCATTGCAGAGTGCTTCTGCAAGATGCTGGAATTGTACAGTTCGATGCCTGCCAAGCCACTTTCATCGGTGTAGAGTGTTCTTGCGTTGCGGTCGGTGATGGATAAGGAGAGATTCCCCTCCACACTCTCGATGATGGTGCCTTGCATCGCACCATTGCGCGGCGACGCAAGGTGTGAACTGTTGCCCATACGTGCAGTGAACGTCAAGAGCTTGTCCTTCTTGCTGATCACAATCTTCGCTTCCTGATCGGTGCTTTGTAGTGAGACAATCTTGGCATTGGTATACGTGCCGAGGTGAATCATCTCATCTCGCAGCTGAACAAAACCCAAAAAGCCGGTGAATCGCAATCCCAGATAGGGAATGCGAGCAATGCTGAGCATGACAGAGGTGCTTGGATCGGAGAAACAGTTTGCTTGCATCCAGAGATAAGCGGAGGGAAAGCTCTTTCCCCAATCTTTTTCGCTATAGAAGCTGCTTTTTGTGATCTGCATAGTCCGGTTGTTCAGCCTGACGTTGCCTTCCGCTGCGCCTTTTGTCGCCACCACACCGTGTTTGCACTCCATGGCTGGCAGATAGGCAAACCATCCCATGACGCCGACACAGGTCAAGGAAACAGGGAAGGGTTGCAGGTCGATCAACGTGAGGTTTGCCTCCAAGTCCAGGTCGCTTTGATGCAGCGAGAGGCGGATGGAGTCTTTGCTGAAGTGGTTGTCACCTTTGGTGATCGAAAAGTTGTTCGTTCCTGCGTGAAAAGATGCAAGGGGGAAGCGTACATACCAGCTTCGCCCTTCCTTGCTGCTGATCACTTGGATGAAGGCATGGCTGTCCTCACCCAAGGCAAGGCCGGGGATGAAGGCGATGACTTCATGCTTAGGCTCTTCGATGGCAATTTTGAAGTACCAGCCTTCGAAATACGATCGTCTGTCCAAAGAACCTTGAAATCGTTCAGGATGGTAGAGGTTCGGCATTGTGTGGTGTCCCCCTAGAGCCTTTTTCTGATGGTAGCAGACATGCCATCGCTATCATATCTGTACGGGTAATAAAAACGTGAAAAGATGAAGAAAACATGGCTCGATACGGCGACCTTTTTGGGTCTTGGTGCTACACTGCGTTTGACGATCAATGAGAGTCGAAAGGACCGCTGGTTTGATCGTCAAGGATGATTTTTTATGGGACAGTTCAATACTAACGAGCATGTTATTATTGATGATGTCGAGCCTCCGCTTATACGGAGCGGTGAGTCTTCTGACTCACCACACCCCCATCACCAAAACAGCCGCCTTTCAGACGCCCAGTACCCTCTGGATGGCAGGATCGAAGAGTTCAGGAAGCTACATTTCCCGGACGCGACAGATGCGATGTGGAATGACTGGCATTGGCAGCTTTTCCATCGGATCACCACCTATCACGACCTCTGCCGGTATCTGGTACCTATGGCAGAAGAAGAGCAGGCACTTCGTCAAGCAAGTACGCTTTTCCCCTTTTCCGTCACCCCCTACTATCTTAGTCTCATTGACCCAAACGATACCCAAGGATCGCTGCGCAAGTGTGTCATTCCTTCCATATTGGAAGCTGACCATCAGAGTGGTGAGAGCGATGATCCTCTCTCGGAGGAACACACCACCAAGGTCCGGGGTTTGGTCCATCGGTATCCTGACCGGGTCCTCTTCCTGACTACGAGCTTTTGCAGCACCTACTGCCGATACTGCACCCGATCACGGATGGTCGGAGGACATACGGAGAATCTGCTCAAGCACTGGGAGGAGGCTCTCTCCTATATTGAAGAACATACGGAAGTAAGGGATGTCCTGGTAAGTGGTGGCGATCCTTTGACTCTCTCTGATGAGATGTTGGGTTACCTTCTGAGCCGACTCGGAGCCATAGAGCATGTGGAAATGGTACGTATCGGGACGAAGGTTCCGATGGTCATGCCCCAACGCATTACCGAACAACTGCTTACGGTGCTCAAGAGTTGCAAGCCTCTCTATATGAGTATCCATGCAACACATCCTGATGAGATGACCAGGGAAGCTGCCAAGGCTTGTGATGCGCTTGCAGACGCAGGCATTGTCCTGGGAAGCCAGACTGTCCTGCTCAAGGGTGTGAACGACTCGGTTGAGACGCTGAAGAACCTCTTTCACAAGCTGCTTCGCCATCGGGTGAGGCCCTACTATCTCTACCAATGTGATCCCATCTCAGGCTCCGCCCACTTCAGGACGACTGTGGACAAGGGCAAGCAGTTGATGCAAGGGTTGAGAGGGTTCACCAGCGGGTACGCCATTCCCCAGTATGTCATCGATACCCCGGGAGGAGGTGGTAAAGTGCCCATCCTTCCTGCTTACGAGGTTGGACAGGATGAGCAGCATCTATATCTGCGCAATTATGAGGGAAAGGTCTACTCCTATCCCACCGAACGGGAGTGAGACGGATGCTGGTTGGACTGACCTATGACCTCAAGGATGACTATCTGAAGGAGGGCTATGATGCAGAGCTGGTAAGCGAGTGTGACAGCACACTTACCATTGATACGCTTGAGCAAACCCTCCGTAATCTTGGCTATGAGACGGTACGCATTGGTAATGTCAAAGCTTTGGTGGCTTATCTTGCCCAAGGCAGGCGATGTGATTTGGTTTTCAATATTGCAGAGGGGCTTTTTGGCTTTCTCAGGGAGTCCCAGATTCCCGCCTTGCTTGATGCCTACCAGATTCCCTATGTGTTCTCGGACTCCTTTGTCCTTGCCATCTGCCTGCACAAGGCTTTTGCCAAGCAGGTGGTGGCCTCCCACGGGGTGAAAACCGCTTCCTTCGCACTCATCGAGCAACCCTCAGACTGTGAACTCATTCAGCTTCCCTTTCCTCTCTTCCTCAAGCCTGTGGCTGGGGGGACAGGGATTGGGATAAGCGAGCATTCCCTCGTGCAGAACGAGGAAGAGCTTGCGATCATTGCAAACCATCTGCTCTCAACGTATGGGCAACCGGTTTTGGTGGAAACCTATCTCAGTGGACGGGAGTTCACCGTGGGTGTTACCGGAACGGGAGACGAAGCACAGAGCGTCGGGGTGATGGAAATCTTGGTGGATGCCTCCAGCGACAAGGGCATCTACTCCTATAAGACCAAGCAGGAGTATCTCAGCTGTACCCGGTATGTCAAACCCAAGGTCGAAGAAGCCCTTTTGTGCGAACAGGTTGCCTTGGGAGCATGGAGAGCTCTCGGTTGTCGTGATGGGGGGAGGGTGGATGTACGAATGGACAAGGATGGGGTGGTTCACTTCCTTGAGGTGAATCCTCTTGCAGGCCTGCATCCTGTGGACTCCGATCTTCCGATTCTCAGTGCCATGCACGGCATCACGTATGAGACCTTGCTGAAAAGGATCATGCACTCTGCATGTTCCAGGAGTGGCTTATGCATATCCTGATACTTACTGACAGGGTGTCAAATCAAGCGAGTCTGGACAGCAAAGACACAAGGGTGCAAGTGAACCAAGTCAAACAAGCACTCAGAAGTCTGGGCCATGAGGTGGCGGTTGCCTATTTTTCCATGAATCTTGCCATTACCGGCAGAACCATCGAGCGCTCACAGTGCGACTTGGTCTTCAACCTTGTGGAGAACCTCAGTTCAGCCTCCCTTTTGTGTCTTCCTCCGCTGCTCTGCCAAAGCTTGGGTGTGCGTTGCTGTGGAGGCAGCGCTCATACGTTGCTGCTCAGCGCCCAGAAGACAGAGGCCAAGCGTTTGTTGGTTTCGGCAGGGCTTCCTACTCCCCGGTGGGTTGAAGAACGCAATGTGTTTTCCCAAACGTGGTACTTGAATACTCACCTTATTCTCAAACCGACAGACCAGGAGGCTTCGCTGGGTATCGACGAGCTTTCGGTACAGCTGTTTTCCACCCAAGAAGAACTATCCAATGCACTGAAGGGAGGATCCATCTTTGCAGAGGAGTATATCGAGGGGCGTGAGTTCAGCGTTTCCCTACTTCCTGGTGGGGAGGTGTTGCCTGTAGCAGAGCTCTGCTTCATCGACTATCCTGCTGGTCGAAGAAAAGTTGCCGGCTACGAGGCAAAATGGGAGGTGGACTCCTTTGCCTACCAACACACCCAACGGAGGTTCGACCTTCCCAAAGAGGATTCGGCTCTCGTTGCAGAGCTGAAAGAGAAGGCAGTGAGAACCTACCAAGTCTTTGGGTCTACCGGCCCTGCCCGCGTTGATGTGCGTGTGGATGGAAACAACCAGCTCTTCATCCTGGAGATGAACAGCAATCCTTGTCTGGAACGTGAGAGCGGCTATGCCGCCGCTGCCCTGCAAGCTGGCATCTCCTATGAGCAGCTGATAGAGCGTCTGGCTCTGGAGGCTTAGGATGAATACCCTTGTCATGCGCGAACAACCAAGGGAAAGCGACATTGAGGCGGTTGCCTCAATTCTCAAGCGCTCCGGGTTTTTCAATAGAGAAGAGCAAGAAGTAGGAGTATCGCTGGTGAAGGAACGCCTTCAGCTCGGTGAGCCGTCGCTCTACTTCTTCCAGTTTGCCCAGCGCCAGCAGCAGGTGCTCGGCTATACCTGCTTTGGTCCCATCCCGGGAACCCAAAACAGCTATGATCTCTACTGGATAGCAGTAGACCCCGCCTATCAGAAGCAAGGCATCGGGTCGTTGTTGCTTGGTGGTACGGAGGCCGAGATTGAAAAGCGGGGAGGCAAGCGTATCTACATCGAGACGAGCAGCAGCGAGC
>JAAYQY010000059.1 GCA_012519125.1 Spirochaetales bacterium | reverse complement strand
TGCGGGCCGTTCGGTGTGACCGGTGGGGTTGCAATAGAACTCACAGCCTATGATGGGATTGATTCCAGCATCCTTGGCTGCATAATAGAAGCGTAGTGAGCCAAACATGTTTCCATGATCAGTGATGGCCAGACTGGTCATGCCAAGACTCTTGGCCTTCTCCATGTAGCGCTTGATGGGTGCTGCTCCATCAAGAAGGGAGAAATCGGTATGGTTGTGCAGATGGACAAAAGCTTTCTGCATGGCTTGCTCTTCATTTTCAGACATGTATCAGTACTCCACGCGCCTACTGCGAGAGTGATTGTGCATTCAGTTCGTGGAGGAAGGACTCAAAGATTCTTCTTCCCCGTTCCAATTGCAGATCACTGATCGCTGAGTGCATTTTGGTCAATTCGGTCACCAGCTCATATGAGAGCGTATTGACCCGTTCTGGATGAATCGGGAGGGTCATTCCCGACAGTTTTGACTCAAGATCCTTGCTGATGTGGAAGGCCTTGCTGGGGAAGGTGATACAGAACTGCACCTTGTTCAGGGAGTTCTGTGAACGCTTCGCTTGGAACGCCACTATAACACATTCGTCAGTGCTGCGGATAGGGTCCTCAACGGTAATGATCTTCTGATAATCACCGTATTCCAGGCCGATACGGATCCTGGTGAGGAGGGCTTTTTGCTCGCCGAGCAGGAGCTTTCCTTCTCGGTCATAGAGCTTGGAGATGGGAATCCAGTGGGTGGATACCTTTCCTCCCTGATAGTACTTGACCTCTGCCATCGCATCGAGTACGGCCAGGGTGGTGGAGAGTGAAAGGCGCATATCGGGCACACACAGAGAACCTCCGATAGTGACCTGGCGCCTGACAATCTGGCTGGCAAGCGTCCTGAGGGTCTCCTGCAGGATATCAGGCAGGACCAGTTTCCCTGCTGAGAGCAACTGGCTGGCTGTAACCATGGAGCCGATTTCCACAAACCGGTCGTTGCGAGTGATTTTCTTCAGTTCCTCCATTCCTCCCAGGTCGATGATCCCATCCTTGATTTCGCTGGGATAATACTCTTTCTGGCTCATCAGGTAGGTTCCACCTGCCCAGATTGTGGCCTGCGGATATCGCCAGGCGATAGCTGCGAATTCGCTGAGGGTTTTGGGAGCATGGATGACAGGAGACCTAATTCCTTCGTACACGTTTGCGCCTCCTGTAAGTAAGGGCTATCTCGACAATCTGGAGCATCTCCGACATGTCCATGCACTGGCACGTATTCAAGGAGAGCTCCTGGATGATGGCTTTCTTGTCCAGTTTCTCCTCATCGGTTTGCTCCATCCTGAGCGGGAGGTTGTTGGAACCAAACGACTTGGTGCGTGTGTTGTTGGTGAGTTCCTGCAAAATGGACTCGATGATGAGGGTTTTGCTTGCAAAGCAGTTGGGACATGGGGTGTTGCCCGTAGCCTGATAGGCCCGTTCAATATCGCGGTACTGGCGGGTCTTCTGATAACTCTCGAAGGTCTTGATCGTGGCATCCTTGAGCCGGAAGGCTGGAATTACACAGCTGAGTGCGGCTTCATCATTGAGCAGTACGATGCAGTTGCCGCAGGCATTGCCTTTGCAATGGCTGGTGATCGTCTTGTTGCCCACATCCTCCATGAGGATCAGGGAGAGGGGCTTGTTGGAATTGACGGAGAGCGAGAGAGCCTTTCCGTCAATGTTGCATTCAATTTTCATGGTTTGCCTCGCATGGCTGCAAGCAGAGTGGCCCCATCCACCGGCATCTTGGCCACCGGACTGAGCAAAGCCTGCTCAAGGGCCGAAATGAAGGCGGCACTCACCACCCCCTTGAGGGCGCTGGTGATTGAGGAGGAGATTTGTTCCCCCTCTCCCTTTATCATAATATCGATGTCAAAACTGCTTCGGTGGGAGAGCAGGGCTCCTGCTTCCCTGAGAGTGGTGACGATGGTATGCCGAATCTTGCTCTTGAGCACTTGTTCATCAAAAATCCTTGCAAGTGAGACTGAGGCCCAGACTGAACGAACCAACGGCTGAAGGGTTACCGAGTCAACCTCTAGCTCCAAGGCAACTGCTACATAGCTGTTGCTGAAAAACAGTGAGCCTTTTGCCGAAGCCTGGCGTGAAGAGAAGACACTTTCACAAATGGGAAGGGGTTGGACGAATCGCTTTTCCTTAATCTGATTACAGGCTTTCTCTACCTGCATCGGCATTCTTCCACTGTTTGCGGCAAGCACCGAAGGACCGCTGTCGAGCATCTCCTTCTGTTCTTCCAAGAAAGAGATGTCACTCTTTGCGACGCCCAGTTCCTCGCAGATGATCTGGCGCCAGATCTCTGCACTGGATCCGTTGCGGTAGAAGGAGGTGTTCACCTCCACCTTGTTGTTGGGGTTGAGCGTGATTTGGACCGGTTGTTGGGGAAGCGAGCGGCATTCGCTGCTGAACCCGCTGATACCTGCCCCACAGGCCAAGGCAATGCCACGGCTGTAGTTGAAGAAGGTGGAAAGTTTGACCCGCATCTGTTTTTGCATCTCATAGGCGGCACTCTTTCGCTGAAAGTCCGACCGTTCGCTTACTGAGCTGACCAGTTCCTTCAGTTTGGCGTACTTGTCACTACGGATGGCCTGACTGTGGCTCGGGCTGTCGGCTGCGAACTTCAGCCTCCAGGTCAGGGGATTGTAGCCGGTGATCTTGGCCAGGGCACTGTAGTGGGTCTCGGTGGAACAGAGAGCGTCATTGTATCCCAAGTCGCCGAAGAAGTGTGCCGGTGCTGTGTTGCTGGTGTGGAAAGTGATCGAGATGGCGAGTGCGGTCAGTGGATAGAGCGGAACCAGGCCTGCGATCAATTGGTTTGACATCTCATCACTGAACATGGGCTCACAGCCTTGGTTAACCTGCACTTCGATGGACTCAGCGTGTACACGTCCGTCCACGAGATACCAACTCTTGCGTTTTATGGTAAGTTCAGGACGGGAGCTTTCAATTTTGCAGAGCAGCTCAACCGGACACTCTCCCTTGATGCAGGCGATGGCTGCGATGGAGGAGAGCGAGGAGGGGGCGAGCAGCATCTCGTCGTGAGGGGCATAGAAGGGAAGTCTATGGATTACTATCTTGCGCTTGGGGATGCCGGTGGTATCGCTCACCGTCTCCCTGACGTGGCTCGGCCACTGGGTGGGGGTATAGATATGCAGGATATCACCCTCCATCTCCACGTTGATCCGCGTGAGGGTATTGCTCTGATAGTCCGAGCCTGAGAAGCGGTAGGTTCTCTCAAGTGTTTCCAGACCCTTCTCAGAGGTGGCTGTTTCAAGGTTCCCATAGTGGTAGGTGTACGGGGTGGATTCGATGACGGGCATCCCCCCTTGGTCACTGCCCGGCAACTGATAGGAGATGTTGATCTCCCGGGCTTTGAGTTGCACCGACTCACTGTCGTACCCGAAAAGGGCCAATACGGGCTGGCGGTGGTAGGAGATGGTGGAGGAGGTCAACAGTGGCACTGCGCTGTCCAAAACGCGAACCCGGTTGGTTCCCGGGATATCTCTGGTGGAGACAAGAACAAAGTTGTTGTCCAGCTCTGGCAGGGCGATCTCCTCGATTCGTCCTGCATCGACTGAGGAGGTTATCACCAGCCCATGCAACATTGTCACCTTGCCCGCCGAGGGTTTCTTCTCTGCCATCCTACCTACCTCTCTGAAGTAGAAAGATAGCATGTACGCTCCCCAGAAGCAATGAGAGATGCCGTAAACCCAGCTTGCCACACTGCTTCCAAGGCCGTACAATCGAGCCATGAATGCAATTCAGCAAGAGGTACGCTCCCTCATCAAACAGCTCAGTGAGTATCAGAAGTCCTACTATGTGGACAGCCGCCCGCAAGTCAGCGATTTGGAGTATGATCGTCTCTTCGATCGCTTGCAGCAACTTGAGAAGGATCATCCTGAGTTCAGCTATCCCGACTCGCCGACGAGGCGTGTGGGAAGCGATCTGGATGCAGACTTTCCTGAGGTTGCCCATACCATTCCGGTCCTGAGTCTGGATAAGTCCTACTCCGCTGAACAGCTGCTTGCCTGGATTGAGAAGACTGAGTCCAAGCTGGATGAACAGGTGGGGATCGTCATCGAGGAGAAGATCGATGGCATCTCCATCGTACTCTACTATGAGGATGGGATGTTGAGACGGGCGGTTACCCGTGGCAACGGAGCCATCGGCAACGATGTGACGGACAATGTACGGACCATCGCCTCGGTTCCCTTGCGCATCCCAACCAACCAGACATTGGCCGTACGTGGGGAGGTGTATCTTCCCAAGGCCTCGTTTGCCCAGCTCAATGAGCAGCTGGAGGTTCCTTTCGCCAACCCGCGCAATCTTGCTGCAGGAACGATCAGGCGGGTCAAGAGCAGCCAAGTAGCCAAGGTGCCGCTTCAGATGTTTGTCTATGAGGGTTTTTGGGAGTCTGATGACCAGATGAAGGATCATCTTTCGATTCTTTCGACGCTTTCTTCTTATGGGTTTCGCATCAATGAGAACCTGGCCTACTTCACCCAGGATGCAACAATGGCCAAGCAGAAGCTGAAAGAGGCAAAGCTGAATGGGTTTGCCGGAAGTTTCGGCGATATCGCCTCCTATCTCGATACACACACCAAGCGGCGCAAGGAGCTTGCTTATGAGATCGACGGGCTGGTGGCAAAGGTTGATGAGCTTGCCTTCCGGGAGTTGCTTGGGTACACCGAACACCACCCCAGGTGGGCGATGGCCTACAAATTCGAGTCCCCGCAGGCCCAGACCGAGGTGCTCGCCATCGATGTGCAAGTAGGTCGTACCGGAAGGGTGACCCCGGTGGCACGTGTCCGGCCGGTACAGGTCGCAGGCTCGACCATCAGCAACATCACCCTGCACAACCAGGATTACATCAACATGTTGGAATTGGGGGTTGGCGACAGTGTGGAAATAAGCCGTCGCGGGGATGTCATTCCTGCTGTGGAACGGGTTATCGAGAAAGCTGAGGGTGGGGAGGGCACGTATCATATGCCCACCACATGCCCGGTGTGCAGCACTGTCTTGGTACAGAAAGGCGCTCATACCTTCTGCCCGAATCCAAACTGCCCCCAGCAGGTGAAAGGACGCATCGAGTTTTTCATCGGAAAGGATGGGATGGACATCGAGAACTTTGGCCCGGAGACTGCTGCGGTTCTCATCGACCGGGGTTTGGTCACTGATGTGGACGACCTCTATCGTCTCGACTACCGGAAAGCCTTGGGAGAGCAGAGTGGCTTTGGGGAGAAAAAGATCCGTCTCATCGAAGACGGTATCCAGAAAAGTCTGAAGAAGCCCTTCCGCAAGGTGTTGGTGGCCCTCGGAATTCCCGAGCTGGGGAAGAAGGGTGCGGACATTCTCGTCAATGCGGGGCTGGACAGCATGGAGAAGTTGCTGAACGTGGCCAGAGAGCAGGATATCCAGCGCCTTGTCTCCATCAAGCAGATAGGGGAGAAGAGTGCCCAGCTCTACATTGATGCCTTCAACGATGCAGCGATGATCAGGCGCATCGATGCCCTGGCCACCCTTGGCTTGTCCATGGAGGAGCAACAGCAAGAGGAGGCTCCCCATGAGCAGAGTTTTGCTGGTCAGGTTTGGTGCGTAACTGGAAGTTTTGAACACTTCAATCCCCGCACGCTCGCCCTTGAGGAGGTGGAAAAGCGAGGTGGGAGGACCGTCTCGTCAGTTACGGGGAAAACCACCCACCTGTTGGCAGGAAGCGGGGCTGGAAGCAAGCTTGAGGCTGCCAAAAAGCTGGGAGTGACCGTCATTGACGAGCAGACGTTCCTCTCCCTGCTTGAAAGTGTGGTCCCCAAGCGGGAAGAGCGGCAGGGTGAATTCTCTTTTTAGCCAGGTTTAGTGACATTTTCTGCAAAAACGTATATACAGAAACCTAGAACTGGAGGACACGTTTATGCACGCACTCGCTACTGAACTGAATGAGACGTTGAGAGGAACCATTGTGGATGCAATGCTCTCCGACGTTGGGCGCAGAATGTTTTTCCCCAAAGGGATAGTCGCCCAAAGCGCCGAAGCCGGCCAGAAAGCAACCAGGTTCAATGCCACCATTGGCATGGCTACCTCAAAAGGTCAGCCGATGTACCTTACGGACATCTACAACCAGTTTACCCCGAACGCCTTCAAGCCCTCCGAACTCTTTGCATACGCCCCCGGTGGTGGGGACCAGCAACTGAGAACAAAGTGGAAGGAGCAGATGGTCCGCAAAAATCCCTCGCTTGAGGGGAAATTGCTCTCCCAGCCCATCGTAACCTCAGGCTTGACCCACGGCTTGAGCATGCTCGCCCAGCTGTTTGCCCAGGAGGGTGACACCTTGGTCATCCCCGACTTGGCATGGGACAACTATGAGTTGATCTTTGCCCACCAAGTCAACGCTTCCATTGCGACCTTCCGACTCTATACAGATGAGGGTGGTTTCAACGTAGCAGGCTTGGAAGAGACCCTGCGCTCGATTCCCGACCGCAAGGCACGCATCCTGCTCAACTTCCCCAACAATCCCACCGGCTACACTCCGAGCAAAGTCGAGATGGCTTCACTTGCCAGCACCCTTACCAAGCTTGCCGAGGAAGGGATGCAGTTGATGGTCATCAGCGATGATGCCTATTATGGGCTCTTCTTTGAGGAAGAGACTGCCACGGAGAGTTTGTTTGCACATCTGTGTGATGCCCACGAGAACATTTTTGCGGTCAAGTGCGATGCTGCGACCAAAGAAGACATGGTCTGGGGTTTCAGGATCGGCTTCATCACCTACGCAGGCAAGAGCCTGACCAAGGCGCATTTTGAGGCACTGGACAAAAAGACACTGGGTATCATCCGCAGTACTGTCAGCAACTGTGACAAGCCGGGGCAGAGCCTTTTGCTGAAGGCAATGACCAATGGTGCTCATTACGAAGCTGACAAGGAAGCTGCAACGGTTGAGATGGAGAAGCGCTATCGCATCCTCAAGGAAGCGCTCAAAAAGCATGAGGGAAACGACCTTCTGCTCCCCCATCCCTTCAACAGCGGTTATTTTATGGCCTTCAAGACCAAGGGCAGTGCAGAGACGCTCAGACGTCATTTGCTCGATGCCTATCAGGTCGGATGCATAAATATTGCCGATGTTACCCTCAGACTTGCCTATTGCTCGGTGGAATGTGATAAGATTGCTGAACTGGTGGATTTGGTCTACCAGGCGGCAGGAGAAGCATGGAACTAAAGGCAAAGCTCTACCTCGTCGATGAGGATGGCAACAAATTCATGGGAATCGGGGTGCTCTGGTTGCTGGAGCAGGTGAGGCATCAGAACTCGCTGCGTAAGGCCGCCATGGCACTTGGCATCTCCTATTCCAAGGCGTTCGGCATGGTGCAGAACCTCGAACAGAGCCTTGGAGTTGCTGTGCTCAACCGACGAAAGGGTGGCTCGAACCGTGATGGGGCTACGTTGACACCCTTTGCAATCGAGTTTCTTTCTCTCTACCGATCATTTGAGCAGCAGGCCAAAGAGGGTTTGCAATCGCCATATGCCCAGTTCAAGCAAGAGCTGAATGTCTTGCTTGCTGGCGTTGATGAGCATGGAGGTGAAGCATGACAACCAAGAAGTTGGATTTTTCCATCCCGATTTTGGGTGAGGCGAAAATCTCGTCCCCAATCATGATGAGTACGACCCAGAATGATGGGCAGGCTGATTACGTCAATGATGCTGACCATATTCTCTTTGGTATCGATACCGATATCGATGAAAACGGTCATCCCGTACCCCGCCATGAGGAGACGGTAGAGGTTGCAGGCCCCAGGGCAAAAATCTACTTCAATCCCGCCCATGTCCATGCAGCAATCACCACCTGTGGTGGTATCTGCCCTGGTCTGAACAATGTCATCCGTGCTGTGGTTCGCTGTTTCTGGTACCGCTATGGGGTGAGAAGAATCAGCGGGGTGCAGTTCGGCTACCAAGGGTTGCTCGAAAACAGCCCTTGGCCCCTCATTCCTCTCGATCCCGATGTGGTTGATGACATCCAGGAGAAGGGTGGTACGATTCTGGGTTCTGCCCGTGGAGGCGGAAAACAGGTTGAGGAAATTGTTGACTCGCTTGAGAAGCTGAACATCAACATTCTGGTAACCGTCGGTGGTGATGGTACCTTGCGTGGTGCCTATGATATCTACGAGGAAGTGAAGAAGCGTGGCTTGAAGATTTCCATCATCGGCATCCCCAAGACCATCGACAACGACCTTTCCCTGATCCAGAGCTCCTTTGGTGTCGATACGGCTGTCCAGATGGCAGTACCGGTTGTTCGCTGTGCCCACATCGAGGCCAAGAATTCCATCCACGGCATTGGCTTGGTGAAGGTCATGGGACGTGAATCCGGCTTCATTGCCGCCAACACCTCGTTGGCCCAGAGCGATGTGAACTTCTGCCTGATTCCTGAGAATCCGTTTGATCTGGATGGACCGAACGGGTTGCTGGAACACCTCAGGCGCAGAGTGCTGGATCGCGGTCATGCGGTGATTCTCATCAGTGAGGGAGCTGGACAGGACTTGGTGCCTGCCACAGGTGAGACTGATGCTTCGGGCAATATCAAGTACACCGATATCGGGGTGTTCCTCAAGGATCGGATCAACGAGTACTTCAAGCGCGAGGGAATTGAGACCAATGTGAAGTATATCGATCCCTCCTACATCATCCGAAGCGCTCCCGCCGACTCCTACGACTCAATCTATTGTGCTCGTCTTGGGGCCCATGCAGTGCATGCTGCGATGTCCGGCAAGACTGCTGCTTTGATCGGCTTGCTCCACAACCGGTTCGTGCACTTGCCCATCAAGGTGGCTGTTTCGAGTCGAAACCATGTGGATCTCGAGGGTTCGCTGTGGAGAGACGTTCTGGAAAATACCCGTCAGCCGCTTTCGATGAAGAATTTCAAGTTTGATTGATTGGTTTTCGTAAAACATCAGTTTTTCATACCCACAGAGATGACAAAGACTCTGTGGGTCTTTTTTTTCTGCTGACTGACAAGAAGGGAAAATCCTCGTAGCCTTGTTGGGGACTGAATGATTTTCCCATACCTGCAATAATTTTTACAAAAGGGGGGAGTGATTTTCTGTAACTCAAGACATTGAAATAAAAAGGAAGTACAAAAAAATGTGAAAATTGCAAAACCCACTTGATTCTTTTTCCTTGTTTCAGTACTGTACTTTTCAGAAAGAGAACGACAAGCTTCTGCACCCGTTGGGTCGGCTAGCAACGAAATCGGATTTTTTCTAACCTCCTTTTGTTCCCCTCAGGGTTTAACCTCCTTTTCCCTGGGGGGTTTTTTTGTCTGTAGATGTCAAGTAGGAAATGCACTAGACAAAGATTTCATTCAGATGAGTACCGAAGTGCATACCAGATGGACCTGAGCCCAGGTCTTGCAAAATGAGAATACGGGTAGTAGGCTAAGACTTGAAGAGAGTCTTAGCAATCAATGGAGCTCTTATCGGAATCGATCTTGGCGGAATGATGTTCGATAAGAGCTTCCAATTTGTAGGACTTCAGCTTCCTCTTGAGATACTGCGCCCCATCAGGCATTTCGTAGAGGCCTCCGGTCTTTTTTTGTCCTTTGTTGACGCCTTCCCTGAAAGAGCGTATCATCGGCCAATGGCTATACACACCCTCTTGTTCGATTTGGATGGGACCTTGCTTCCCATCGACCAGGATCAATTCATGCATGCCTATTTCGGACTTTTTGTCCGCAAGGCAGGTGAACTCGGACTCGATGAGAAGGCTGCTCTTTCCGGCTTGCAGGCAGGTCTGAAAGCCATGCTTGCAAATAATGGGGAGATGACCAACAAGGACCGCTTCGACTTTGTGTTCTCCCAGGTCAGCGGCATCGACAGCACCCGGTTCAACGAGCAGTTTTCCTTGTTCTACCAGCATGAGTTCCATCAGCTTGCAGCCTTTGCGAAGCCATCAGCACTTGCTCCGAGGATTGTGGAAAAAGCGAAGGAAAAAGGATACCAAGTGGCACTGGCCACCAGCCCCCTCTTTCCCGCTCAGGGTACCGAGGCACGGATTGGGTGGGCAGGCCTGCGTGCAGACCAGTTCTCCCTGGTCACCACCTACGAGACCTATCGGCATGCAAAACCGCATTGGCACTACTATGTGCAGGTGTTGGATGAACTGGGCGTTGAAGCTTCCGACTGCCTGATGATCGGCAACGATGTCCGCGAGGACATGGTGGTGGCCGAACATGGCATGGAGACCTTTCTGGTCACCGATTGCCTGATCAACCGTGATGATCGTTCCCTGCATCCTTATAGAAAGGGGAGCCTTCAAGATCTTTCTGATTTCCTTGAGGAGTTGCCGCCATGCAAACAGTGAAACCTTCCATTCTGACCAAGCGCTGGGTGGTGATCCTTCTTGCAAGTCTTTGTGCCACGCTCTGGGGCAGTGCCTACCCCTCGATCAAGCTTGGCTATGAGCTGTTCGGAGTGGGAGCCGATGATACGGCGGCAAAACTTGCCTTTGCCGGCCTCAGATTCACCCTTGCAGGTCTTTTGGTCCTGGTGTTCCGAAGCCTGCAGAGGGGTCCGAAGATGGCAATCAGAAGCCTTACTGCACACTCTTCCCTCCAGATACTCCTGCTTGGGCTTTTGCAGACCACCATCCATTACTACTTTTTCTATGTCGGGGTCAGCTATACCACCGGTGCCAAGAGCTCGATCCTCAACTCGTCCTCAGTCTTTTTCAGTGCGGTGCTGGCTCACCTGGTGTACAGCAACGACCACATCAGCTTTCGCAAGGGCTTGGGTATTCTGCTGGGTTTTGTCTCGGTAATCTTGGTAAATATTGAGCCGAATCTCTCGCTCTCATTCCGCTTGCAAGGCGAGGGTTTTGTGGTCATTTCCGCCTTTTTGACCAGCCTGTGCGCACTCTATAGCAAACGCATCAGTAAACAGGTGGATCCGGTGCTGCTCACTGCACTCCAGCTCTTCTCAGGCGGCTTCATCCTGCTGATGATTGCCTTGGGCATGGGTGCCTCGATGCCCAGAAGCGGTTTCTGGGGCTATGCCTTGCTGCTCTATATGGCAGCGCTCAGTGCCACCGCTTTCACCCTCTGGACTGCACTGCTGAAGCACAACAAGGTCAGCTCGATCACGGTATTCAACTTCCTGATTCCCGTGGTGGGGACCCTGCTCAGTGCCTTGGTTCTGGGCGAATCGATTCTGCGCCTGCAGT
>JAAYQY010000007.1 GCA_012519125.1 Spirochaetales bacterium | reverse complement strand
GTCGACATAGACAGCGATCAGGATGACAACACCCTTGACGATGTACTGCCAGAAGGAGTTGATGCCCAGAAGGTTCAGTCCATTGCTCAGCACGCCGATGATCAAGGCACCGATGACCGTACCGCCGATCTTGCCCACACCGCCGCTCATGCTGGTGCCACCCAGAACGACTGCAGCGATGGCGTCCATCTCAGCACCCTGGCCTGCGGTGGGCTGGCCGCTGAACATGCGCGATGCGAGCACGATACCTGCGATGGCACTCATGACTCCGCTGAACAAGTAGGCGAAAAAGAGCACGCGGCTGTTCTTGATACCACTGAAGCGGGCAGCAACAGGGTTGCCTCCCACTGCATAGATGTGTCGGCCAAGCTTTGACTTGGACATGATCAGAACAGAGATGATGACGATGATCACCAGATAGATGATCGGCATCGGAATATCCCCGACATAGCCTGCACCAATGAAATTGAAGGAGTCACTCATGACGCGGATGGGCTGTCCTCCGGTGTACACATACGATGCACCACGGGCAATGTTCATGGTCGAGAGCGTGACAATGAAAGGGGGAATGGTAGTCTTGGAGATGAGAAAGCCATTGAACGCCCCTACAACCACACCGGCGAGCAAGCCACAGATGACTGCAACCCACAAGGGGAGCCCTTCAAAGGCGATGAAGCCGCCGGTGATGACACCGCTGAGGGCAATCGTGGAACCAACCGAGAGGTCGATGCCTCCGAGGATGATCACCATGGTCATGGCACAGGCAATGTACAGATTGGTGGCAACCTGTCTGAGGACGTTCAAAATATTGTTCTTGGAAAGGAATACAGGTGAGAGCAAGGAGAGCAAGACACAGAGGATGAGCAGGCCGATGAGAATGCCCAGATTCTCCTTGCCGAAGGTAACAATAGGATTATGTGCAAGCTGCAACGTTCGGCCTTTCGATGCGGCATTGGTGGTCTTGTTGTTCATGCTGATAGGTCCCCCTTATCGATCAGGTGTGGAAAATTGTGTGGCATGGTACATGATCTTTTCCTGCGTCAATCCCTCACGGGGAAGACAGCCGGTGATCCTGCCATTGCTCATGACGACGACACGGTCGCTCATATTGATGACTTCGGGCAACTCCGAAGAGATCATGATGATGGCTACTCCCTCTTTCACCAGATCATTCATGATGGAATAGATCTCGGCCTTCGCCCCGACGTCAACACCACGTGTTGGTTCATCGAGAATCAGGATTTTGGGTTTGGTTGCCAGCCATCGGCCAATGACCACCTTCTGTTGGTTGCCTCCGGAAAGATTCCCCACTGTCTGCTGGTAGGAGGGGGTCTTGATGGCCATCACATCAACGTATGTCTTGGTAATCTCATTTTCACGAGCATTGTTCACATGGATGCCGCGAATGAACTCTCCCAGGGCCTTGATGGTGATATTGTACTTCACCGACTGAGCCAGAAAGAGTGCCTCACGCTTGCGGCTCTCGGGAACCAAAGCAATGCCTTTCTTCATTGCCTCCTCGGGGTTGGAGATCTTCACTTCCTCCCCATCGAGTAAGATCTGCCCCTGCTCAAAGGGATCGATGCCAAAGATGCAGCGCATCACTTCGCTGCGCCCTGCACCAACAAGGCCTGCAAAGCCAAGAATCTCCCCGCTGTTGAGGTGAAAGGAAACATCCTTGAGCAACTTGCCTGCAGTGAGGTTTTTGACCTCAAGCACTTTCTTCGAGGGGTTGCCAAAGGTACGGGTATAGTAGTTGGTGAGCTTGCGTCCGACCATCATGGCGATGAGTTCATCAGTGGTGGCCGCTTCGGTCTCGCGTGTTCCGATATATTCACCGTCACGGATAACCGTGATCTTGTCGGCAATCTGCTTGAGCTCACTCATTCTGTGCGAAATGTAAATGATGCCGACCTGTGCTTTCTTGAGCTTACGGATATTATCAAAGAGGAAATCCACATCCTTGTCTGAGAGCGAGGAGGTAGGTTCATCCATGACCAATATCTTGGCATTGAAAGAGAGGGCCTTGATGATTTCTACGATCTGCTGTTGGGCGATCGTCAGGTCACTGACCTCAGTCTCACTTCTGATATCCAATTCAAAGGAGTCGAGCAGTTTCTGCGCATCCTCCTCCATTTTTCTGAAATCAACAAACCGAGTGCCCTTCATGGGCTCTCTTCCGAGATAGATGTTCTCGGCAACGCTCATGTGGGGGACAAGCACCAATTCCTGGTGGATGACGCTGATCCCAAGCTTCTGTGCATCAAGAACCGAGTTGATGGAAACTTCCTTCCCATCAATGATGATGTCTCCTGCATCTTTGCTGTAAATGCCACCCAAGATTTTGATCAGGGTGGATTTGCCCGCTCCGTTTTCTCCGAGCAGCGCATGTACCTCTCCGGCTCGCAGCTGCAGTGAAACATCCTTAAGCGCCAATACACCGGGGAATTCTTTGCGGATGTGGTTCATTTCCAATAGAATCTGTTCACTCACCCTGAGTCATCCTCCCTCTCACTTCAGAAAGGGGCCGAGTGTTCCCCGGCCCCAAAGAACTGTAAACCAGTATACACCGCTTATTGCCAGCCGTCAGTACCGTACTGAGCCACGTTGTCCTTGTTGATCATGAAAGTCTGGACAGGAACGCGCTTCTCATACGCTTCGCCCTTGAGGACCTGGTAAGCCAACTTGACCGACTCAACACCAATGCTGATCGGGCTCTGGGCACCGGATCCGACGAACTGACTGCCACTTGCAATCTCAGCCTTTGCTTCGGGAGAACCGTCAACACCATAAATGAGGATGTTGGTGCGGTTTGCAGCCTTACAAGCAGCGAGAGCGCCGAGAGCGGTCGGGTCATT
>JAAYQY010000058.1 GCA_012519125.1 Spirochaetales bacterium | reverse complement strand
GTCGACGAGTTCTCGCTGCACAAGGGGCACCGCTATGCGACGGTGGTGCTGGACTGGGAGACGGGGGAGATCCTGTTCCTGGAGGAAGGCAACAGCGAGCGCCAGCTGCTGCACTTCTTCCAGAAGGTGGGAAGGACCTGGATGATGCAGGTCAAGTCAATATCCATGGACATGAACGCGCAGTACTGCAAGGCCGTCGAGGGTGCATATCCCCACATAGCAATAGTGTATGACGCCTTCCACATCTGCAAGAACTTCAACGACAGGATCCTCACCGAGCTGCGCAGGCTGGAGCAGAACCGCCTGCAGGAGGCGGCCTCCAGCTGCAGGGCGAAGCTCACCAAGCTCAGGAAGGCTCTGTGCGATGCCGCACAGTCCGAGAAGCCGGAGATCGAGCTGGAGGTCGAGGAACTGAGGACGTCGGTCAGGGAGGCCGGGCGCCAGTATGCTGCACTGAAGGGAAGCAGGTTCGTGATCACCAGCAGCCGCGATGTGCTGAAGCGCAAGGATGAGCTTGCGAGGGAACACAACCGCCATCTGGCCCAGCGCTATGAGAACAAGGGCCTGCCCCTGCCGAACGGTGAGCGCAAGTGGTCGATCCGCAATGTCCAGCGCCTCGAGCAGGTGCTGGGGGAGAACGAGAACCTCAAGCTCGCCTTCTTCCTGGGCGACCAGCTGAAGGCCGGGCTCGCATGCACCGATGAGCAGAGGATGCGTGAGGGACTCGAGCAATGGCTGGCCCTCTCGCAGAGCTACGTGGTGCAGATACCGATGCTCAAGGCATTCAACAAGATGATCCAGACACGGATGGAGGGCATTGTCTCCAGGGTGAGATATCCCACCTCGAACGGCCCGCTGGAAGGCTGCAACACAATGATCAAGACGGTTAGAAGGCAAGCCTACGGATTCAGAGATACCCAATACTTCTTCCTCAAGCTCTGGGACAGAAGCAGGTGGAGGAGGAAGACCAGATCGGTTGAGAAAACAAAGTTGGATCGGGTCAGGGCTAATGAGCAGTGGGAGAAATCCCACAGTAAAATCTCATGAGCCAAAAAAATCCCGGGCCGAAGCCCGGGATGGAAATCTGAACGTTTGAGCTTTACTTGCCCTTCTTCGCCGCAATGGCAGCCTGAGCTGCTGCAAGGCGGGCGATGGGGACACGGAAGGGAGAACACGAGACATAGTGCAAGCCGACCTTGTCGCAGAAGGAAATCGTCTTCGGATCGCCTCCATGCTCACCACAGATGCCCAACTTGATAGTCGGATTCGTACTGCGGCCAAGCTTGACTGCCATCTCCACCAACTTGCCCACGCCTTCCACATCAATGGTGGCAAACGGATCATACTCATAGAACTGCTTGTCAGCATCGTTGACGTACGCCCCAAGGAAGGAAGCGGCATCATCACGGCTGAATCCGCACGTCATCTGGGTAAGGTCGTTGGTACCAAAGCTGAAGAACTCTGCATCCTTGGCAATCTCGTCAGCGGTAATCGCAGCGCGGGGCACCTCGATCATCGTTCCGATCTTGTACTCAACATGCAGTCCCTGCTCACTGAAAATCTTCTCAATGACCTCAAGAGCATGCTTCTTACAGAAGAGGAACTCCTTGGAGTTGCCTACCAACGGAATCATGATCTCGGGAAACACATCAATGCCTTTGCGCTTGACATTGATGGCGGCCTCGATGATCGCCCGAACCTGCATTCTCAGAATTTCAGGGTAGATGATGGCAAGGCGGCAACCACGGAAGCCCAGCATCGGGTTGAACTCATGCAGTGCACTGGACTTCTGAGCAACCTCTTCAACGGTGAGTCCCATCTTCAGGGCAAGCTCGTGTCTGCTGGTGTGGTCGTTGGGCAGGAACTCATGGAGCGGGGGATCGAGCAGGCGAATCGTAGCCGGCCTCCCCTGCAATGCCACAAAGATTGCCTCAAAGTCGCCTCTTTGCATCGGGAGCAGCTCAGCAAGAGCCTTCTCTCTGTCCACGATATTGTTTGCAAGGATCATCTTGCGGATGGACAGGATGCGGCTTCCTCCGAAGAACATGTGCTCGGTTCTGCACAAGCCAATTCCCTCTGCTCCGAAGGCTACAGCCATCTCGGTATCATGGGGGGTATCAGCATTGGTGTAGACTCCAAGACGCTTCAAATCCTGGACATAGCTCATGAAAATCTTATAGTGCTTGAAGAGAGTTGATTCGCTCTCCTTCATGGTGCCGTTCAGCACCTGGACAATTTCAGAAGCCTTGACGGGAATCTTGGATGCATAGACTGCACCGGTGAATCCGTCGATGGAAAGGTAATCACCTTCACTGAGGGTGGTACCATTCACTTCAAGATACTTCTTGGGCTCGTTGATCCTGATCTCCCCCGCTCCACTGACACAGGGACAACCCATGCCGCGGGCCACAACAGCAGCGTGGCTGGTCATACCACCACGACAGGTTACTACGCCCTTGGCTACAGCCATGCCACCGATGTCTTCGGGACTGGTCTCTGCACGAACAAGAATAACATCCTTGCCCTCTGCAGCCATCTCTTCCGCTTTCTCAGCGGTGAAGTAGATCTGACCGCTCGCACCACCAGGGGAAGCATTCAGACCACGGGTGACTTCATTCATGCCGTTGTCGCGGATATGCTTGCTGTCGAGAATTGGGGCAAAAAGCTTGCCGAACTCACCAGAGGGAACCCTGCTAACTGCGACTTCCTTGGAAATGAGTCCTTCCTCCACCATCTCGACCTGGGTGCGGAGCCAACTGAAAATGGTTCGCTTCCCATTTCGGGTCTGCAGCATGTACAGCTTGCCTTCCTGAATGGTGAACTCGAGGTCCTGCATATCCTTGTAGTGCTTCTCGAGGATGGAACGGATATCCACCAGCTGATCATACACAACAGGGTTCACTGCACGAAGTGTCTCGATGGACTGCGGGGTCCGAATACCCGCAACAACGTCCTCACCTTGGGCATTCATCAGATACTCGCCGTAGAACTGGTTCTCACCGGTGGAGGGGTCGCGGGTAAAGGCAACGCCGGTACCACTGGTCTCACCCATGTTGCCGAACACCATGCTCTGGATGTTGACGGCAGTACCGAGAAGCCCGCGGATGTCATTCATCTGACGATACTTCTTGGCCCGGTCATTGTTCCAGGACTTGAATACTGCATTGACTGACTTGAACAATTGATCGATCGGATCGGTGGGGAATTCCTCACCGGTAAAGCGCTTGTACAGGCGCTGATAGCGGGCTATGACTTCCTGCAGATCCTTGCTGTCGAGCTCGGTGTCATTCACCTTGCCCTTGGAATCCTTCACATCCTGCAGCGCACGCTCAAACTCATGGTGGGGAACTCCCATGACTACGTCACCGAACATCTGCATGAAGCGGCGGTAGCTGTCCCAAGCAAAACGTTCGTTGTTGGTTTTTGCGATCAAGGCCTTCACCGATTCCGGGGTAAGACCAAGATTCAAAATGGTATCCATCATACCAGGCATCGACTGGGCAGCACCACTTCGAACGGAAACCAGCAAGGGATTCTTCGTGTCTCCCAGCTTTGCACCCATCAGGGTCTCCAGTTTTGCCAGGTTCTCGAGAACCTGCTCACGCAATCCCTCTGGGTAGGACCCCTCATGGGAACTATAATACGCACACGCTTCGGTGCTGATGGTAAAGCCCGGAGGTACAGGGAGACCAATGCTGGTCATCTCGGCAAGGTTTGCACCCTTTCCACCGAGAAGCTCTTTCATTTGAGCTGTTCCCTCTGCCTTGCCGGAGCCAAAGAAATAGACATACTTGGTTTTCTTCTCTGCCATAATCGACTCCTCATTCTTACACTATACTTGACGTGCAAATCCTATCTGTTAGCAGGACAACTGTCAATCAAATCGAATGGCAAAACCCCAATATTTGTTTTTCCAACTTCTTATTAGATAAATATTTGTAGATTCGTTTTTTGGAACAATATTCCAATATCCCCAGAAAATGAATGCATTTTTCTCCCCTATGGATTCAACAAAATTTCTGCCTTCAGCAACTTTCCTTCAGATTTTTGCCTAAACCT
>JAAYQY010000057.1 GCA_012519125.1 Spirochaetales bacterium | reverse complement strand
CGTTTCATGTCAAACCGCTTGGCTTGTTGTAGTTTTTCGATTCCGGTCATGCATCATCTCCCATTTGGTGAAGTATACACTACTGTACGTCGAGTGAAAGACCCTACCTAGGGATTTATCTTGGATAAGGAGAGGCTTTCCGGTATGATGGGCAAAGGAGCATCACATGAACAAGACCCTGTATTCCCTGGCCAAGGCCTATGGCGAAGCATCCCTTCACACCCTGTTTTCGGAGAACGACCTGATCTGTGTTCTCGGCACAAAGGGTGTCCCCTATTATGTGTCCATCGTCGAGAACGCTTTCGCTGCCTACCGTGGTGAGAAGGGCCTGACCGGGTATCTTGCACTCTCGCTGGAGGAGGATGATGCCTCCGAACTGGAGTATGTGGATTTGCAGCAGGCGCAGGAGTGCCTTCTGGCCATATTGGGAAGTGATGCAAGCGAACTGGACCCGACCGACCTCAAGGAAGTTGAAGAGAGCGGCGTGGACTTCGGGACAACGGGGTTTCCCCAGTTCCGCAGCAAGCTGCAGTACCAATTCCCTTGGTATCTCACTGATGAGGAGACAGAGGACCTGATTCTCATCATGCGTTCGCTGCTGTTTGCCAAAGAGTACTTTTCTGCATTCAAGAAGCATGGCAAGGCAAGCAGTTTCTCTGCTTGGCTCGACTCCTTGGGTCTGAAAGACCAAGAGAAGAAGGAGTACATCCCCTGCATAGCAGCCGATGGCGAGGGCTTCTCGGTGACCGCGAAGGTGCTGCAGGATGAGGCATACGGCTTTGAGTATCCCCAAGCCTACTTCACCAATGAAGAGAAAAAACTTACGTTCAAGCGAATGCGTGCCAAGCCGGGCAAGGTCTACTACCATATGATAGGACTGCTTCCCGAGCCGATGATGGGCAAACAAAGCGATCGACCGGTCTATCCGATCTTCAGCCTCATCTACGACCCACAGTCGCATATGATCCTCGATGTCTATATCGTCGAGGACTATGAGAAGGAGCATGGGCTTTTCATCGCTCGCCTCTTGGAGATTTTTGAGAACGAGGGCAAACCTCAGGCGATCCACTGCTTTGGCAAGCGCACCCTCACCCTGCTCAGTCAGATGGGCAAGCAGATAGGCATCATGGTGGTCGAAGGGACGCAGAAAGAGGAGATGGAAAAAATCGTCATGGAGATGCTTGAGAACCTGTATGCTGAACATGATCACCATCACGATCATGAGCATGGCCCGGATTGTTCCTGCCACCATGATCACGATCATGACCATCACCACTAAGGAATCCTCATGATCTTCAGTACAGCCTTCTCTGTCTTGTTTCCCCTTTTTGCCAAGATTGGGCTTGGCTATGTACTCAGGAGTGTGGGATTTCTCAGCCAGAAGACACTCAAGGAGATGAACAACCTCATTTTCCGTGTCTTCATTCCCACTCTGCTCTTTTCAAATATCTACCAAACCGATTTCGCCACCATCACCTCATTTCGGTTACTTTGGTTTTCAATTCTTTCGATTCTGGTGATGAACGCCTTTTTCATGGTATTCATCCCGATGATTGAACCTGAGAACCGGAGAAGAGGAGTGATGGTGCAAGGAATCTGCCGAAGCAATTTCATCTTCTTCGGCATGCCGATGGCGGTTGCTCTCTTTGGGGGAGCCAGTGCAGGCCTTGCTTCATTGATGGTGGGAGTGGTTGTACCGATGGTCAACGTCACCAGTGTGGTGGCCTTGGAGTATTTTCGAAAAAAGACACCGAACTTCGGGATGATCATCAAAGGAATCCTGCTCAACCCGATTCTGATCGGTGGTTTTCTTGGTTTGGTCTGTTCGCTCACGTCCGTCCGGCTTCCCTTGGCAATGGAACGCGTACTCATCGAGATTGCTGACATTGCAACCCCTCTAGCCCTCATCATCTTGGGAGCATCGGTGACCTTCACTTCTGTGAAAGCCAACCGAAAGAGTCTTATTTTGGCTGTTGCGGGGAAGTTGCTGATCGTGCCGGCTGTGGGAGTGACCATCTCCATTCTTGCAGGATTCCGTGGCCTTGAGCTCATCCTGCTGATGTCGATGTTCGCTTCCCCTGCAGCCGTATCTTCCTACACGATGGCGCAACAGATGGATGGGGATGCCGACCTTGCTGGCCAGATTGTGGTCTTCACCACGGCCTTCTCCCTTTTCACCCTCTTCTTCTGGATCACAAGCCTGATGGGCTTGGGCTATTTCTAGATCCTGTTACTGGTCTCCCCGTTCAGGAACAATGCAGATGAACACGAATTTGCCATCTCCTGCATTGGAGACCTGATGCACCACATCGTCGGGCACATAGGCAACCGAACCCGCAGTGAGTGGATAGTCCTTCCCATCCATCAGCAAGTTGCCCACACCTTCGACTGCATAGATGATGTGCTGCCAAGGATGTGCATGGTGTGGGGCCTTGCCACCCTTTTCCAAGGTGAACATACGCATCACATGATCTTTCCAGCCCTGTTGGGGTCCAACCAGCACTTGCTTGGTAATCGTCTCTGATATCTTCTTTTTCTCTATCTCATTCCTATGGGATACAAACATGATTTCTCCTTATGCCTTGCCGGCAAGCTTTTCCAATATGATATCGGTGCGCAGTGCACTCTCACCTGTGCTCTCACACACTCCCTTTCCCAAGAGGTGGTTTACTACCGTTTGGATCAAGGGCTGGGCAACATGCATGGGCGGAGCACTTACCGCAATGCTTTGCACTCCTGCCTCTGTCTCCAAAAAAAGAGGTGCGGCTATATCCAATACCGAGTAGGTGAGCTTGCCTTTCTCGAACAAGATCTCTGTCCTATCATCATCCTTGAAGGTGTTGAAGCACCATTGTCCGGTCCCTGCAACCCCTGATTCGGTTCGGAAGCGGCCATAGACCACATCATCGGCTCGGTACGTCCTGCTCTGGTTCAGCCCCTCTCCATTGGCCTCAGCGATTGGGCCGAGGAGCCAGTCGATGAGATCGAGGGCGTGGGACCCTACATCGTGGAACTTGCCTCCTCCACTTATCTCTGGATTGACTCTCCAGATGCCTCCGTCCTTGTAATCCTCTTCCTTGATCGTCTGCTGCATCAGGATATGCACAGAACGAACCGGACCCAAGTGACCGGAATCGATGAGCTCTTTCACCTGAAGATATTTTGGAAGGGCTCTGCGATAGTAGGCACAAAAGAGGGGGACTCCTGCTTCTTTACAGGCTTCGACCATCTTTCTGCTCTGCTCAGCATTGAGTCCCATGGGTTTTTCACAGTAGACAGGCTTGCCTGCAGCAGCAGCTCGGAGCGCATAGTCATAGTGGGAATTGGGTGGTGTGGCTAGGTAGATGGCATCCACCTCAGGATCATCAATGAGGGCTTGGGCATCATCATAGTGCTTCGGCACTCCATGGCGTCGTGCATAGTCGGCCGCCAGTTCCCCGTTACGCCGCATTACTGCCACCAAGGAGGAGCCTTCTGCTTTCTGAAAGCCTGGTCCGCTCTTTACCTCGGTAACTGAACCGCATCCAATCATTCCCCATCGGATCTGTTGCATGGAAATCCTCCTGTACCCAGATGGTAGCCTAGCCTTGTGAAAAAGAACATCCCCGATTTCTCAGGGATGTGGTTTGTTTCTACACGTTTGTCCAGCCCAGGAGTCTGGAAAGTCCTTCACAGGCATCGGTGATCGAACATGTGATGCGTTTCTGCTCCTCAGGATTGAACCTGAACAAAGGCCAGGAGACACTCATCGCAGCTACTACCTTGCCGGTATAGTCGCGGATGGGAGCACCGAGGCACAGCGTCCCCATCTCATGTTCCTCGTTGTCCGAGGCCCACCCTTGCTTACGGATCTGCTTCAACTCCTCGTTCAGCTTTTGCGGATCTTGGATGGTGTTTGGCGTAAACGGTTTGAGGTGTATGGCCTCCAGATACTTTTTCAGTTCTTCCTCACTCAGATCACTGAGCATGATTTTCCCGATTGCGGTGCAGTAGAGCGGGATGGTCTTTCCAACCCTGCTGTACATGCGGATGGTGAAAGAGGACTCCTTCTTCAGTACATAGACAGCTTCGTTATCCTCTTTCACCCCCATGTGCACCGTCTCACCCAACTCGTCACAGAGACGCTGGGCGATCGGGTTGGCAACATGGATCAGGTCGATATGCTCAAGGCCATGGGACCCGACACTGAACATCTTCAGCGTTAGGCTGTAGAGATCGCTGGGGTCCCGGTATACATAGCCGAGCGAGACCAGGGTGGAAAGAAATCTGAGGAGGGTGGCTTTTGGCAACTTGGTCTCCTTGGCAAGACTCTCCAGATTGATGCTCTGATGCCTGGATAGTGTCTCAAGGATTGCAATGGTTCTGATGACCCCGCTTGTCTGTTGTTTGTCGCTTCCTGTCTCAGTCTCTTTCTTTCCCATCGCCTTACCCCTCAAAGTATGCCTTGGCATTGCCGAAGGAGATGTTTCTCACCACGTTGCCAAGCATATCCATATCGTTGGGGATTTCCCCTTCTTCAGCCCACGTGCCGAAGATATTGCACAAGATTCTCCTGAAATACTCATGACGGGAGTAGGAGAGGAAGGAGCGGCTGTCGGTAAGCATGCCGATGAAACGCGGGAGCAAGCCGACGTTGCCGAGCAGCTTCATCTGCTCTTCCATTCCGTCCTTGTGGTCAGCGAACCACCAAGCCGATCCGAGTTGCATCTTGCCCGGAATCCCATCCTGATAACAACCCATGAGCGTTGCAAGGGTATAGTAGTCTTTCGGATTCAGGGTATAGAGAATGGTCTTGGGAACCTCGCCGGTTTGGGAGAGATTGTTCAGGAATGCGCTCAAGCCCTGGGCAAGCTCCTTGTCATGGGAGGCATCGTAGCCGGTATCGGGTCCGAGTGCCTTGAACATGAGGCCATTGTTGTCTCTGATGGAGGCAAAGTGCAGCTGCATTGCGATGTCCCGCTTTGCGTAGGCACGCGCAAGATGGGTGAGCACGAAGGTCTTGTAGGCTTCCACTTCCACTTCGCTGAGCGTCGCTCCGGCGAGCTTCTTTGCATAGATTGCATTGACTTCGCTCTCACTCTTGAAGATAGACGGCGCAGTGATCAGGGCGTGGTCAGAGGCCTTGCAGCCCATGCTCACAAAGAAATCGAGGCGATTGATCAGTGCATCAACCACATCGGTTGCCATCTCAATCTTCTTTCCACTCGCCTTTGCAAGGGCTTCGATGTAGGAAACGAAGGTCTCCTTTTCGATAGCCAGTGCCTTGTCCGGACGGAAGGAGGGGATGACTTTCGAAGGGAAGTCTTTCTGGGAGGCAATCTGCTGGTGGTAGACCAAGTCGTCTGCCGGGTCGTCGGTGGTACCCACCGCATAGACCTTGAACTGCTTCATGATGCCCTTCACCGAAAGATTCTCGTTCACCTTGAATTGGTGGTTGGCCTCTTCATAGATGGCCTTTGCGTTCTTGGTGTTCAACACTTCCTTGATTCCGAAATAGCGCTGCAGTTCAAGATGGGTCCAGTGGTACAGGGGGTTTCCCAAGCAGTTCTCCATGGTGGCGGCCCACGCGAGGAACTTATCATAGGGGTCGGCATCCTTGCCGGTTACCAAAGCCTCCGGGGTGCCGTTCGCACGCATCATTCGCCACTTGTAGTGGTCTCCGCCCAGCCATGCATCGGTGATGGTGGTAAAGCGCTTGTTGTTTGCAATCTCACTGGGATTGAGATGGCAGTGATAGTCGAAGATCATCTCGTTCTTGGCATGCTCGTGGTAGAGCGCTTGTGCCGTTTTGGTTTGCAGCAAAAAATTTTCATCCATAAATGGTTTCATATCGTGTCTCCTTTGTGTTGTGTCCTAGAGGATTACCCCATCCTTGAACAGCGAAATCTCTGCGTACCCGTTTTCTTCATTCTTGGTCAATGTCTTCCCACTTGCAATATCCTTGATCATGGAGATGAAGTCTGCAAGTACGGAATCGGATTCTTCAACCAGCAATCTTCCCGCATTGAAGTCGATCCAGTTCGGCTTCTTTGCAGCAAGTTCACTATTGCTGGAAATCTTTACGGTCGGTACCGGAGCGCCAAGCGGGGTGCCCCTACCGGTGGTGAAGAGAATGATGTGGCAGCCTGCAGCGGTAAGGGCTGTGGTGGACACAATGTCATTGCCCGGACCTGAAAGCAGATTAAGCCCACGCTTCTCAACGCGCTGTCCATAGTCGAGGATGTCGGTAATCACGGCCTGTCCGCCCTTCTGGATGCATCCCAGGCTCTTGTCTTCGAGGGTGGAAATTCCTCCAGCCTTGTTTCCCGGGGAAGGGTTTTCATACACAACCTGTTCATGCTTGACGAAGTACTGCTTGAAGTCGTCGATCAGCTTGACCGTCTGTGCGTAGACTTGCTCATTTGCTGCACGGTTCATCAGCAGCTGCTCGGCACCGAACATCTCGGGGACCTCGGTCAGCAAGCCTGTTCCTCCCATGGCGGTGAGTTCGTCGCAGAACCTGCCCACCAGCGGATTGGCGGTGATGCCGCTCAGTCCATCCGAGCCGCCGCACTTGAACCCGACGACCAGATTGTCCATCCCTACCTCTTCGCGTTTGTCCTGCCTCATCACCTCATACAGATCGCTGAGAATCTTCTTGCTCTCCAGCAGTTCATCACTGACTTCCTGGGTGGTGAGGAAGCGAACGCGCTTCTCGTCCACCTTGCCGACCAGGGCACGGAAGGATTCGGGGGTGTTGTTCTCACAACCCAACGAGAGTACCAGAACCGCCCCCGCATTGGGATGGTGGACCAGGTCGGAGAGGATGGTGCGGGTTGCTTCGTGGTCATCACCAAGCTGGGAGCACCCATAGGGGTGTGCCCATACATGGATGCCGTCAAAGAACTCAGTCTTTGCCAGGTTGGTGTTGGCCCAGGCAACGAGGTTCTCGGCAATCTTGTTCACGCAGCCTACCGTGGGGACAATCCACAGCTCATTGCGGATGCCTACCTTTCCGTTTTCACGACGGAACGCCTTGATGGTAGGAACCTTTCCCTCCCACTTTTTCTGCCGTTCTTTTGCCTTCTCTTGGAAGAGTTCAGAAAGAGAACGGTCGTAGTGGTATTCAGCCTTCTCAGAGAGCAACGTCCTGATGTTGGAAGCATGGACATGCTCACCGATGGCGATATCTGAGACAGCTGAGCCGATGGGAGCGCCGTACTTGATGATCGGCTGGCCCTTGGCAATCGGCTTGATGGCAAACTTGTGGCCGAAGGGGATGTCGGAAGCGAGGGTGATGGAATTTCCATCAAGCTCAACAACGGTGGATGCGGCAAGATTCTGGACGGCAACCGCCACCGAATCTTCCGGGTGTACTTTTACAAAAGAATAGGTCTGCATGGATTCTCCTTTTCAAAGGGCCTTGAGGGCCTCGGTCATACCGACACTGAAGATGGACTGCAGATTGGCTTTCACTAGATTGGTGAGGCCGGGAACTGCACTCAGATCCTGGGCCCACCACTTCTGGTTGGAGAGTACGGCCTTCGCAAGACGGTCTGCCTTCTGTTCGGCACTTCCACCCTGCTTGTAGAGTTCGGCGAAGAAGGAGAGTACCTCGTTGTCATCTTGGATGAGGTAGGTTTCATTTCCTCTTGTTCCTTTCAGTGCCGCTCCCTCGAATTCGGTGCCCTCGTAGAAGCTGATCAGGGCGGAGAGAGCAAAGACCAGACGTTTGGGAAGCGTACCCTTCTTTTCATAGTAGCCCAGCAAGGAAGGAAGATTTCGAGTCTTGAACTTGGAGATCGAGTTCAGGGAGATGGAGAGCAGCTGGTGCGGGTTGTACGGGTTCTCAAAACGTTCCAATACATCCGCAGCATAGGCTTCCAGCTCCGTTTTCGAACCATCCATCGAAGGAATGATCTCTTCGAAGATTCCACTGTGCATGAAGGGGTAGAGCAATGCCTTGTCGGCGATGCAGTCCTGAACGGTGTTCAGCCCTGCCTGGTAGGCGGCAAGTACGCTCATGGTGTGTGCACCATTGAGGATGCGCACCTTGCGGGTGCGGTAGAAGCTCATATCATCGGTCCAGACTACGTTCAGTCCAGCCTTGTTGAACGGAAGCTCATCTTCGTGGAAGTTCTTGTGGCACTCGATGACCCAGAGGTGGAAGATCTCCGCTGAGTCAAGCAGGTTGTCCTGATAGCCGAGCTTGGTGCACAGTGCCTCGGCTTCCGCTCTCGGATAGCCGGGAACGATGCGGTCGACCAAGGAGTTGCAGAAGTCGCACGCCTCGTCGATCCAGGTGGAAAAGCCTTCCTCAAGCTTCCACTCCTGGGCATACTGCTTGACGATCCGCTTCAGGTTGTCTCCGTTCTTGTCGATGAGTTCACAGGGGATTACGATCAGGCCCTTGCTCAGATCTCCTGCGAATGCCTGGTAGCGCTTGTAGAGGAACGAACAGACCTTTGCCGGGAAGGAGACCTGCATCTCATCCTCAAGGCTATCTCCACTATGGTAGGCGATGCCTGCCTCGGTAGTGTTGGAAACGATGAAGCGGAGGTCCTCGCTTTCGGCAAGCTTGAGATACTCGGCCCTATCCTCGGCCTTGTACGGGTTGAGGCAGCGACTGACCGAGTTGATGGTGCGATACTGTTCAACTGTCTTGCCATTCTGTACACCGCGAAGGACGGTGG
>JAAYQY010000056.1 GCA_012519125.1 Spirochaetales bacterium | reverse complement strand
CCCCGATGATGATGGACAGCAACTTCAAGCCGGGCTTCAAGATCGACCTGCACATCAAGGACCTCGCCAACGCGATGGACACGGCCCACAGCGTGGGAAGCCCGCTCCCGCTCACCGCAAGTGTGCGCGAGATGATGGAGACGTTGCATGCCGACGGCTTTGGCGGCGACGACCACAGCGCTCTGGCCCGCTTCTATGCGAAGGTCAGCGGTACGAAGATCGGCGAGTAGGAGCAGACGTGAAAAACTACCTGCAGTGGTTGGCATCCGAGACACAGACAATCTGGTGGCATGACTCTGCCAATCAGGATGAGCAAGCGCGTGCCTTTGGATGGGGTGCGGTGGGCATGACCACCAACCCCTTCCTGGTGAACCAGACCCTTGTTTCCCATCCTGAGGACTGGCAAAAACAGCTTGCCTCTCTTGATACTTCATTGGAGGGAGAGGAGAAGGTCCTTTCGCTCATCAAGGCAGTAACCGGCCACTACGCTGCTTCTTTTCTTCCTCTGTATCAGAAAGGGGGAGTAGGGAAGGGGTATGTATGCGCCCAGACAGATCCAAACCGCTGTGGACATGCTGCTTCGATGCTTGCTTTGGCTGAGCGGTATGCTTCTTGGTATCCCAATTTGGTGATCAAGTTGCCTGCGACCAAAGCAGGGCTTGTAGTGTACGAGGAGTGTGTGGCTCGTGGCTACTCGGTGGCGGCAACGCTCAGTTTCACCGTGCCCCAGGTGCTTGCGGTTGCCGAGGCGGCAAAACGGGGGAAACAACGGGCTTTGGACTCTGGCATCAAGCCAGCTTTGAGCATCGCTGTTCTCATGGTGGGTCGCCTGGATGATTACCTACGCGATGTTGCCCAGGATCAGGAGTCGGTGGCAACCGAGTCCGATATCCGCCAGGCAGGGACCGCCTGCATCAAGAGAGCATACAAGCTGTTCATTGAACGGAACTATGATACGTTTCTCATGCCTGCCGGTTGTAGGGGAGGGTATCACATAACTGCTTTGGCTGGGGCAAGGATGATCTGTTCCATCTCTCCGAAAATCCAGGAGGAGTTGGTGCGCCTGGAAGGGCCTTTCTCCGAACAGATTGAAACCTGTGTGGATGATGCGGTAATCCAGCGACTTTCAACCCTTGCTGAGTTTCGCAAAGCCTATGAGGTTGAGGGAATGTCCGAGGAGGAGTTCATCACCTTCGGCAGTACCAACCGCACCGTCGACCAGTTCATCAATGATGGCTGGAATCCATTGCTTGGTTATCCGCTTGGGAAGGAGAGGAGATGAGACGCAACTTGTTTGACCTCAGCGGCAGAAGTGCGGTGGTGACCGGTGCATACCAAGGCTTGGGCTTGGGCATGGCCAGGGGCCTTGCCGAGGCAGGGGCCTCGGTGATGCTGGTGGATGTGAATCCGTTGGTGGTTCAGCGGGCCGAGGAGCTTTGCTCAGAAGGCTTGTCCGCCAAAGGATATGCAGCCAATCTGCTGGATAGGAGTGCCCGCTTGGAATTGAAGCGAACACTCTCTGCCGATTTGGATGGAAAGCTGGATATTTTGGTGAACAATGCCGGGATACAGATTCGCCACCCTGTGCTGGAGTTTCCCATCGAGGATTGGGATACGGTACTAGAACTGAACCTCACCGCTGCTTTCGATCTTGCCCAATGGGCGGCAAACATAATGGTCAAGCAGGGTAAGGGAAAGATTATCAACACCGCTTCGGTCAACTCGCTGGCTGCGGGGGTGAATACGGTTGCCTACTGTGCAGCCAAGGGTGGCATCATGCAGATGACCAAGGTCATGTCCAATGAGCTTTCCAGCCAGGGCATCAACGTCAACTGCATTGCCCCCGGGTACATGGCGACGGCAATCAATACGGCACTCGTGGAAGATGAGAAACGCTTTGCCGAACTGAGCCAACGCATTCCTGCAAAGCGTTGGGGACAGCCGCAGGATATGGCCGGAGCCGCGGTCTACCTGGCAAGCGATGCTTCTGAGTATGTATGTGGCATCATGCTTCCTGTCGATGGAGGGTATCTGGGGCGATAGGAACGGTAATTTTCATACAATTGGTCTCATCTGTTGAAGATATGGCAAAATAGCATATTGCTACAATTTTGCCATATCTTTATATTTATTTGTAATACAAAAAAATAGATTTCAACAATTTTGTTGTCAGGCGCCCTGTTATATCACTGGATTTGTCAATAATACATATGTAAAACCAATTATACGCATTCAAGGTTGGGCCAACTGCGCGCAGAATTGAAAACAGAAAAAGAGGTGTACAGGCGAACGTGCCCGCACACGACGATTTGACGTTACCTATAAGGAGGTTACGAATGAAAAGATTGATTACCTTGGCTCTTGTCATGGTAGTGGCAATCTCCATGCTCAGCGCAGCTGGTGCTCCCGAAGCAACTGCAGCGAAGGGTGAACAGATTACCCTGAACGTTTGGCACATCGGTGTTGATGTATCTCGCCGTGCGACCATGGAAAAGGCTATTGCTCGCTATCAGGCAGCCAACCCGAACGTGAAGGTGGTTGAGCAGGCGATCGAGAACGATCCCTACAAAACCAAGCTGAAGACCGCAATGGGCGGTGGAAATCCTCCCGACCTGTTCATCACCTGGGGTGGT
>JAAYQY010000055.1 GCA_012519125.1 Spirochaetales bacterium | reverse complement strand
GGGCCAGCTGGTAGAAGCCGCTTCCCCCTGCCTTGTCTATCGCCTCACAGCGTGCCTTGAACACCGGATCGGAGGGAACGGTGAATGGAAGCTTTGCGATGATCACCAACCGAAGCGTATCCCCCGGGGCATCCACCCCTTCCCAGAACGAAGAGGTTGCAAAGAGTGTGCTGTCCTTTTCTGCAATGAAGGTCGACAGAAGCGTATAGCGGTCCATCTCCCCTTGGGCCAGCAGGGTAAGATGCTCCGTCTCAAACTGCTGCTCCAGAGCTGCTTTCACCCGTTTGAGCATGGCATAGCTGGTGAAGAGCACCAAGGCCCCACCTCCACTGGAGAGCACTGCATTGAAGATGGAGGAACACAAGTACTGTACATACCCCTCTTCAATATCCTTTGCCGGAAGCGGTGCATCACTGGGGGTCAGCAACATGACCCGGTTTGGGTAATCAAACGGGGAGAGAAAAGCCCCCTTCAAAAAGGGGCGTTCCTCATCGTAGGGAAGCCCTACCCTGGTGCCCCAAAAGGCAAAATCATCGTTCAGATCGAGGGTTGCAGAAGTGCAGATAACCGTCTGCAGCTTGTAAAAGACAGCATCGACCAAGAGTGGTGCGATGGAGAGAGGGGTGATACGCACCTGGACGCTTTTGCTTGTCCTATTGGCTTCTGCGTTGAACCAGTGCACCTCATCCTGCCAGAGCGGGAAATTGCAGAACTTTGCGAGGACCTCACTCATCAGGGCAATCCGAGTACCACGCACTTTCAGCTCATTGACCTTGCTGTCCAACTCCTCGGGAGCCTTGTTGTGCTCCAAAAAGGTGTTTATCTTGGCTGCCAGCCTGCCACTTGCCTGGGAAACCTGGGTGGCGGCCTGCACGAATTCACCGAGCCTGCCTTGGTGCTCCTGCTTGATGAGAACCGGTTGGAAATCATTCTTCTGGAACACCCCGAGCAAGTACTGGTCGAGCGTACCGACCTCCTGCATGAGCAGATGGATATCGTCTTGCATCCGGTCAATCAGATCAGGTTCAGTACTGTACTCACCGAGTTGCTCCAGCAGTGACTTTGAACTGTATCTTCCACCTCGCTGGATGCGCGTGATCTGTCGGAGCATCTCCTGCGAGTCGTATTCATCGGTAAAATATTCGGTGGCATTGGTCTCGATGTTGTGCGCCTCGTCGATGATGAGACGGTTGTAGGGAGGAAGGATCATCTCCTCATCATAGTCCACTCCGTTCAGATACCGGCTCTGGGCATCGGTGAAGAGGAGGTGATGGTTGCTCACCACAATCTTGGCCTCCTTCGCCTTGGCCTTTGCCTTGAAGAAGAAACACTCGCGGAAATATGCACACTGGTGATTCGGACACAGGTCCCCGTCACAACAGACTTCCGATCGCAACTCAGAACTGAGGCGGAATGGGACGTCGGCGAAAAGGCCACTATCGGTTTGCTTGATCCATTGGCCCACCTGGTACAACTCACTGTTGGGATCCTGGCTGAGCAGGCTCGCCTCCTCCCTGGTCTGGACAAACCGGTTGATGCAGACATAGTTGCCCCTTCCCACAGCCAGTGCAATCTTGCAATTCATGCCCAAGAAAGAGAAGAGCATCGGGATGTCCTTCTCAAAAAGCTGGCGCTGCAAGTTGATCGTACTGGTGGCAATGACAGTCCGCTCATCGGGACTCTGCATCGCATAGTAGAGAGCCACTGCAAGGTAGGCGAAAGATTTTCCGATGCCGGTTCCCGCCTCAGTGGCGGCCACCGCTCCCTTCTCATAACTCTCACGCACCAAGTCGGCCATCAGAAGCTGGCCTTCACGGTACTCATAGGAGGGGAAATGCTGTTCAAGCAGCCCGTCCTTGTCAAAGATCCTATCGATGTCAAGCTTCGTCAATGTGGTATTCCTGGAGTTTCCTGTGCAAGGTCTTGCGTCCGATGCCAAGCACCTGAGCAGCTTTGGTCTTGTTGCCAGCACACCCGGCAAGCGTGGAGATGATCAACTGTTTTTCCGCTTCAGCCAATGTCATCCCCACCTCAAGGGCGACGGTAGAGGGGTTCTGTGCCTTACCGATATGCATGGGTAGGTCTTCAACCTCGACGACATCACTGCGGGAGAGCACCACGGCACTTTCGATGCAGTTGCGCAGCTCTCGGATGTTTCCCGGCCAGTCGTAGGAGAGCAGTGCTCGTTTTGCCTGATTGGAAAATCCTTCAAGCTTGCGGTTGTTCTCTTCGTTGAACTGGGTGAGGAAGCTTGTCATCAACAGCGGGATATCATCCTTGCGCTCGCGCAAGGGAGGAACATCAAGATGGACGACGTTGAGCCGATAGTAGAGATCTTCGCGGAAGTTGCCCTTCTCGATCTCCTTGGGCAGATCGCGGTTGGTGGCACAGACGATGCGTACATCAACAGAGATGCTCTTCTCTCCCCCCACCCGTTCGAACTGTCGTTCCTGAAGAACCCGCAGCAACTTCACCTGGGTGGTTGCATCAATCT
>JAAYQY010000054.1 GCA_012519125.1 Spirochaetales bacterium | reverse complement strand
GCTTCCAGGTCCCCTGCATAGACGCCGGTGATGGCGAACTTGTGGTCGAGGGTCACATTGATGATGAAGTCCACACCGGCCATCTTGGCAAATGCCAATGACTCTTCATGCACTGGGTTGCCTTCAAGGTTCAGGTCACGGGAATCTGCATGCCCCATGAGGTCTGCTCCATGGAAAAGGAAGGTGCCGTGTTCACTGATCAGGCCGGGGCAAACGGACTTGCGGCCGCCGCTCACCCCTGCCATGAAGTGGCTCTCCACCAGACCGGTAAGGATCTTGAGGTCTGCCTGCACGTACAGGCTGTTGATCTTCACTTCACTGCCGCGCTCGGTTCTGCCCAAATAGGTCAGGTTCTCTTCATCCTTGCAATCATGGTTGATCACCTCGATATGGTTTGCGAATACCCAGGGATCGATGATTTTGTCAATCTCTTCTGCGGTCATCGGGCGGTGGGTTCCTGTTGCAATGAGTACCTTCAGGTTATCTGCCCGATATCCGACGGAAAGCAACGTCTGCAGGAGGGGAACAAGAATATTGCCCTCACCCTTGTAGGGGACGGGTCGGGTGTTGTCAGAGATGACGATGACTGCGTGTGCGTCTGCATTCTTTGCCAGCTTCTCTTTTGCAATCTCAGAGAGAGGCTTGCTTTTGATAGGATGTGCCAGTGCTTGCTCGACCGCTTTTGCAGGATCTGGGAGGGCAGGCGGTGCCTGCATTGCATAGCAAACAGTGGAATCGGGAAGTTGAAGATCCTTGTGCGCTGGATCTATGGGATTGTGTACATACATAGGTGCCTCCTGATATTCAAAAAAGAGACGAGCTTGGCTCGTCTCTCATCCGAAGATTGTATACAAAACGAGTACCCTCAGTTTATAGCTGTTGTCCCTTTGCGTCAACGGCTACGGCTGCATTGGCACTCTCGTTCACCAGGCCGCGCTTGAGTTCCCAGCGGTAGAAGAAGTCTACCAGGAAGGGAACCAGAATGGCTGTGACAATGATGGATGCAGCAACCTGGACAGTTGCTTTTTCAGCAAACGGCAACCAGGAAGGATCTACTGCAGCAATGGCTGCAGGGGTTGCGATGGAGTTGCCTGCACTGGTTCCGATGGCAGCACCAACAGCAGAGGTCCTTCTGGTCTTCTTGGGTACCAACCACTTGTAGATGAAGTAGGAGGGAACACCGGTGATGATGAGGGTCATCAGACCGAGGATGACACCCGGGATACCTGCTTGGATGATGGTCTGGAAACTCAGGCCTGCACCAAGGGGGAAGGAGAAGGTGAAGATGGCGATGAACATACCGGGCTTGAGGAAGTCGCGGAATTTCTCGTCAAGATTTCCAAGAATCATGCCCGCGATGATCGGTACGATGACGGCCACAAGGCTCATGAGAGGAATGGTTGCAACGCCTGCGATACCCATGAACATCATCTCGAAGAACGGTCCATCGTTCGAACTGATGACGGCAATTGCGCCAACGTCAGATTCATCACCATATTTGGAAGCAAGAGCGGTGAAGAGCCCGCCGTTGGAGTTGGACATTGCGGAAATCATGGCAAGCGGAGTGACACCAAGAAGAGCACCCCCGGGGCCTGCAACTTTGGCAAAGATCACGCCCAGGATGAGGCCGAAGAAGACCTTGCTGGAGTTGAGTACCACACCTTTGTACAGCGAAATACCGGCTGTGCGGAGGTTGATCTGGGCGCCACTGCAGAAGAAGAGCAGTGCAATGAGGGTCGTTGAACCAGTCTTGAAGAACGCAGTGGTGAAACTGCCGATGTTCAGTGCTCCGGGGAAGAACGTGTTGAATATCACACCGAGAACCAAAGGGACCACCATCATGCCGCCAGGAATCTTGTTGATCGTGTCAAAAATCGGTACTTTTCCCATCTTCATGTAATTATTCTCCTTTTTCTGTGTCTTCATGACATCATTTACTAAACCTTACCACGATACTCGGGAAAGACCAACAAAAATGTGAGGGTGTATACAAAAATGTGTACACAATCCAATACCTTTGACAAACAGACAGGAATTGGTAGTATGAGCGTATGCCTATCAAACGCTTGGCTTTGCTTGCCCTGCTTCTCTCTCTGGTCACTTCCCCGCTTGCCTCTGCTGTGCAGAGCGCCTTTTCTTACCTGCTTCCCGTTGACAGCACCATCGGGCAGGTGATTGAACCTGAAGAGGGGAGTGTGGAGCTGCTCACCCTGCAAGCGTTGGGCAGCCCCTACGATCCTGCTTGGCTTGAAAGCTATGTGCCAGGGGAGCTGCACCAGAGCTTTGTGCACACCTATGACCAGTTGCTCGCCTCCTTGCTTCCGATCAGAGATGTCCTCATCGGCAAAGCGATACTGAGGGGAACACTCTATGAGGTGCCGTTCCGGACGCTGTCCGGACGCCTGGCCACCGGCTCCTTTGTGTGGTACCTCGATGAGGATGGCGAGACCTTCCTCGTTTCGCTCTCCCTTACGTATGAGCAGCCGTAACTTCTGTATCACCAACACTTTTGCTTCCTGATAGCCAAAACCTTTGCTTGCCCCTCGCCAAATCAATGGTAGAATGGATTTACACGTATCATGATATTCAACAGGAGGTTTGCATGAAACAGTGGTTAGTAGTATTTATGGTCCTCTTGACGGTTCTCAGCCCGGTTATCGCCCAAGGCTCAAAAGAAGACGGACAGGCTGCGAAGGAACTCGTGGTGTACGCCAGTGTGGATGAGGCGAATGCGGTGAAGATTCTCGATGCCTTCACCAAGGATACCGCCATCAAGACAAGTTTTGTCCAGCTCTCCAGTGGTCCGGCCCTT
>JAAYQY010000006.1 GCA_012519125.1 Spirochaetales bacterium | reverse complement strand
GCAACCTTGGGCAAGGAAGGCGTACGCACCCCCAGCCCCATGGCCAACATGGATTTCGTCTCCTATCCTCTCGGCACCTACACGATGAACAACATCAAGTTCGGCGAGTCGGTGAAACAAACCCCGAGGATTTTCAGCAACAACTACTTCATGCGCGATGAGCAGGGGCACTTCATGACCAGCAAGCTCGCCAAGAAGGTGTGGCTGCACTGGGCGGATGGACGCATCCACAATGAGTATGAGGCATATGACACCCCGACCGGAAAGATTCCCCACTATGAGGATCTGAAGGCCCTGTTCAAGAAACACCTTGATGAGGAGTTCTCCAAGGAGAAGTACGACTACCTGTTCACCTTCCGCTGCACCAAGTGGATCGAGAAGCTGGAGAGGACAAAAGCCTACTACCAGAAGATGGATCCGAACACTCCCAAGGAGATTTTCGACTACTGGGATGCCACCATCGCAAGGATTGCCAAAGCCAGGGACACCTATGGGGACCTGATTCTCCCCGGGACCTACAAAGGCTGAAACAACTGATCGGTCGAAATAGAGAAAGCACGCGGGAATTATGCCTGCGTGCTTTTTCTTTGGGAAGATTCGCCGATCCTAGAACATTGTTCCGTGGAAACGCGAATTGAAACTCAGATAGAGTTCAGGGGGGACATCCTGGGGGATGTCCAACAGGTAATCGCTGATCTTCCGGATGCGTTCCTTCAGCGTATCCTTCTTGTTTGCCTGCGCTTCCTTAAGGGCTTCGAGGCACTCGGCTATGATCTGCTGGTTGTTCTTGACCTCCACAATGGCCATCTTGAAGCGCTGGCTCAAATCAAGGATCATCTGCTTCGTCTCATCGGGGTGCGCCTCGATGAAGGCGGGGAAATTCGCGTGGGAAATCTCGACAAGAGTGCAGTCGCTGAGTGCGACGGCAGTTGCATTGCGCGGTTCTTTCTCAAACAGCCCCATCTCCCCCAGGCTTGACCCGGGACGGGAGATCTCAAAGAGCTGGAACTGCTGGGGTGTATGGTAGTTCAGATACAGCCCTACCGTCCCGCTGCGCAGCAGGAACATGGTGGAACAGGGAGCGCCTTGCTCGTAGATGACTGTTCCTTTGGCAACTTCCAGGACAGGGTTACCTGCATCACTTTTCATCGTCATGGGCAGCCTCCTTATAGTAAAAGTATACTATCTCGGAATAGGAATGGACAAGGGCACACCCTTCGCTCTTGCTTGTGCACCTGCTTGTGCTAGACTTTCACCCATGGAACAGCAAACGGTTCGCACCCAGGAGAAGATGGCCTACGGCTTCGGATGCTTCGGCCAGAACATGCTCTACAACCTCATGGCCAATTTCCTCCTGTTCTTCTATACAGACATCTTCGGCATCCTTCCGGCTGCCGCCGGAACCATCCTCTTGGTAGCCAGGATGTGGGATGCGATCAATGATCCGTTAATGGGCATGCTCGCTGACAGGACCCACACACGGTGGGGGAAGTTCCGCCCCTACCTGTTGTTCACCCCGATTCTCTTCCTGCCCTTCGCTGTGGCATCTTTCAGTGCTCCCTCATTCAGCCACAGCGGCAAGGTTGTCTGGGCTGCGGTCACCTACATCTGCTTCGGCATGATCTACACAGCCAGCGACGTCCCCTTCTGGGCGATGAGCAGCACCATCAGCGAAGATACCAAAGTCCGTTCCAGCGTGGTGGTCTATCCCCGATTCATGGCAACGGTCGCAGTTGCCTTGGCAACCTTGGCTACCCAGCCCTTGATCCTGCTCTTCAGTGTGGAAGGGAAGCCAGAGCGGGGATACCAGATGACCAGCCTTGTGTACTCCCTGCTTACTGTGCTCTGCTTTCTCATCGCGTTCCTCGCGGTGAAGGAGCGGGTGGTGGCAAAAATGGGGGCAAAGCCAACCTTTTCTGATATCCCGAAGATTTTTCTTTCCAACAAGCCTCTGCTTTTGGTGATTCTCAGCGGCTTCTTCACCGGTATCGGGCAGACAGGAAAGTTGAGCATGCTCATCTACTATGCTAAGTACAACCTCAGCAATGAGCTACTCTATACCCTGCTCGCAGGCATAAACATCCCCTTCATTCTCCTGGGCATCGCTACGGTCCCTTTGCTTACCAGGAAATTGGGGAAAAAGCGGGCCTGTATCGTCTATTATGCAATCTACGCCCTCGGAAGCCTGGGATTCTTTTTCGTCGGCTGGGACAATTTTGGCCTGCTGCTCTTCTTCAACTGCATCAGTTCCATCGGCATGGCAAGCCCACAGGTGATCCAGACAGCCATGATTGCGGATACCATCGAGTATGGGGAACTGGCCAGCGGCAGACGCAATGAAGGCACCATTTTCTCCAGCCAGACCTTCCTGGCCAAGCTCACCGCAGCGGTGACCTCCATCACCATTGCAGCCACCCTTGCGTTGATCGGCTACCAGCCGAATGCAGTCCAGACAGCCACCACCCTTGCCGGCATCCATACCCTGACCACCCTGCTTCCCTTTGCCGCCAGTCTCTTGGGTATCATTCCCATCCTGTTCTATCCCCTTACTGAGGAGAGACATCGCCAGATTGTCGAGGCTTTGCACCAACGTCGTCAGCGTGATTGACACTGAAGGGGTGGACCACTACCCTAGGGCCATGACAGAACTCGCACTTCCCGCAGGATCACTGCAAGCAGCACTCGTCGCCTTCTCAGAAGGTGCCGATGCCGTATACCTAGGCATGAAAAACTTCTCAGCCCGAAAAGGGGCGACAAATTTTACGTTTGAGGATCTGGCAAAGCTGAGACGCGTTGCCTTGGAACAGAATAAGCGCATCTATGTGACTGTGAACACACTGGTCTCTGATGATCAGTGGGAAGACCTTTCCAGACTGCTCCATCAGATTGACTTCATCGGGTGTGATGGCGTCATCGTCCAGGATCTTGGCCTGGTCAACCTCATCAGGCAACAGTTCCCCAACCTGAAACTGCACGGAAGCACCCAGCTTGCCGTCCATACCATCGAAGGGGTGAAAGAGCTTGAGAGGCTGGGCTTCGAACGCGTGGTACTTGCCCGCGAGCTCACCATTGAGGAGATCAGACGAATACGCACAGCCTGTCCTGACATCCAGCTGAAGGTATTCATCCATGGGGCACTCTGCTACAGCTTCAGCGGTCTGTGCACTGCCAGCGAACAGCTCTGTGGACGAAGTGCCAATTGCGGAGCCTGTGCCCAGATCTGCCGAAACTATTTCACCGTCTCTTCCGATCCCTCTGTCCCGGCTTCCCTTTCTCCATTGGGAAGGGGAAGCAAGGAAGGGTGGTTCTTCTCCATGAGTGACCTGAAAGCAGGAATTGTGGCACAAGAGCTTGAAGCGATGGGTATTGAGAGCCTGAAGGTTGAGGGCAGAATGAAAAGTCCTGCGTACACAGCTCTGGCGAGCCGCTACTATCGTGCAATCCTGGAAGGCCGGGAAGAGCATGAGGAGCTTGACGAGGCCCTTTCTGTCGTCTTCTCACGCAGACAGACCGGAGGATGGCTCGCCTCATATGGTCGCGAGAAACAGGATTTCACCGTCCGAAAAACACCTACCCTTGGAAGTACGAGCTACCCCGGCCATCGTGGGGTAAAGGCCGGAACCATTCTGTTGGTACGTCAAGGCAGGGTCATCGTCAACTTGGAACGTGATGTATCGCTCCGTGATGGCATCATGTTCTTCACCAAGGATACCTCTGAACCGGTGGGCACGGTGAAATTCGGCATCTCATCCCTCTTTGACGAGGCGCACAGAAGCGTCACCCATGCATATGCTTCCCAGACTGTGGAGATTCCCCTTCCTTCGGGTGCGCTTCCCCATGCCGGGGAGTTTCTCTTTCTGGTCAGTCGTCACGACCAAAACCCTGCCTTGCTCAATGAAAACCTCCCAACAAGCAAGCATCCGCTTCCTATGGAAATCACGCTGACAGATGAAACCATCAGCATCAGTGCACATGATGAGCACGCCACGTTCCCCCTCGTGGTCAGCAAAGCAAAGAAAACGCAGGATGTCATCGAGAACCTGCGTTCCATCTTCAGTCAAAGCGACACATCCTATTTTGCCTTGGGTGAGCTCACTGTGCAAAACCATACCTCATTGCCGTTGGAGGAGCTCTTCCTTCCTCTCTCCGTACTGAAAGCCATCCGCAGAAGCTGGTACGAACAGTTGGACAAGAGTCTTGCAAGGGCTTTGGGAGAGAACAACCTGCAAACCGAGATGGTAGAAAAGGTGATTTTGGAAGGACTGCCTGCACGCAAACTGCTGACAACCCAGGACTTTCTTCCCTACCTCGACCTCAAGCTGCTGCTTTCCAGACTCGAACAGGGCCTACCTGCAAGAGATCTTCTATTTGCCAGCGAATCGCTGTTGTATCTGCCGCTCAGCCCGGTCATGTTCGACGAGCAAGCCTTTTTCACCCAATTGGAAGCAATCACTAGCCATCTTGAAGCCCAGGGAGTCTTGGGTTCAGTACGATTCGGGCTCAACAACCTGGGACAAGTGGAATTCTTCCGAAGCCGGGCTCTGGCCTGTTTCTTTGATATCTATCTCTACCTTGCGAACCATCAGGCGGCGCAACTTGCGCTCTCCCTTGGTCTCAATCTGGTGGGGGGATATCTTTGGATGGAACGTAGGGAAGGCAATTTTGCCTCCTGGCCGTTTGAGCCAACCATTGTGGAGGAGGAGTTCCATCCTCCCCTGTTCATCAGCCGCTCCTGTTTCCGTCACGACTCCTTGCTTCTGAGCTGTGAAGGGTGTCCCCATCGTGGTTCGTGGTATGTGAAAGGAGACAAGAGTCGCTATCATGTCATTGTTGAGGATTGTATCACGACGGTTGTAAACGCCTAATCAAGAAATTCCTTGAAGACTGAACGAAACTGTTCGAAGCGAAAAGCCACCGGGAAGGCAAGCCTGCCTTCCTGGTTCATTTTCTCAAGCTGTTCGAGTGATACCCAACGAAAGGCTGTGGTTTCACCCTCCTGAAGCGTGATGGCATCACTTTCAAGGTTTTTCTTCACCAGATAGATATCCACAAATGAGGAAGCTTTTCTTGCAGTACCGAGAAACCGCATCTCCTCTTCGCTGGCTTCAATGCCAGTTTCCTCTTTCAGCTCTCGCAAAGCAGCATCGCGGCTGGTCTCACCACTGATTACCGAGCCGGAGGTATTTTCCCAGAGGTTTGGATACAGGTCCTTTTCTGCAGACCGCAACGTGACCAGAAGTTTGTTCTCCTGATTCACCGTCCAAACCGAAACCACCACATGATAGGTTTCCTTTTCCAAGGGAAGGCCCCTGAGGTGTGTTCTTCCCAACGGCTTTCGGTTGGTGTCGTACAAATCCCAGTATTCTGCCATATGAGCTCCTCTGTCACTGCAGTCTACGCAAACCTGAGCCGGCTTGCAACCAGAAACGAAACAGGGCTTCCCCTCCCTGACAGGGAAAGGAAGCCCTTGGAGTGCATGATGGGCAGTTTTAGATGAGGCCGAACCGCTTCACGACGGCTTCTGCGTTCTGGATGGATCCACCGGCAGCGCCTTTGACGATATTGTTGACCAAAAGAAGGAAGCCAATCTTTCCGTTCTTCTTCTTCAGTCTTCCCGTGTAGACAACCATTCCGCTCGGCTTGCCCCAGAAAGCATACTTGGGCTGGGGGAACGTATTGTCTGCACCATACTCAACCGGCAGTTCAGGGGTTGAGGGCAAATCGCTCACTTCCTTGAAGGTGTTCCAATCATTGATGATGTCCTCAACCTCGACGTCCTGCTCAAGGTCGAGCCACACAGCTTCGAGGTGCCCGAACATCACCGGTACACGAACCGTGTAGCAGTAGACTTCAGGAGCGATGGAGAGAATCTTCTTGATTTCCTTCTCAATCTTCTCTTCTTCACCCTTGATGAAGGGGATGCAGTTGTCGGTGATATCGAAGGAAGAGAGACCGGGATAGCCTGCACCACTAACACTCTGATAGCTGTGCAGGACGATGTTCTTGATCCCGTACTTGCGAAGTGGGGCAAGAGCCATGGCAAGGCCGGTGGTAACGCAGTTTGCATTGGTGACGACAAAGCCACTTTCGGGATATCCCTGGTCTTTGATCAGGTCGAGCTGTTCGACGTTGGTCTCAGGAATCAGGATGGGGACGTTGTTGTCATAGCGCATGGAAGCAGCATTGGAGAAGACATACAGTCCATTATCCCTGAGCTGGGGTTCCGCTTCGCGGGCAACTTCGGCAGGAAGAGCGGAGAATACGATTTTTACCCCAGCTTCCTTCATGGCCTCGATATTGAACTCCTTGACTTCTACATCGCGTACACTCTTCGGCATCTCAAAGGGCATGACCCAATGAACCGTGGAAGCATATTGCAAACCGACACGGGAAGCAGAAGCTGTGGCATACGCCAACTCGAACCAGGGGTGATCCGCAAGCATCCACATAAACACCTGGCCAACTGCGCCAGTAGCACCCATTACGGCAACTTTGATTTTCTTGTCCATTACGATTCTCCTGAACGGCACTTTGCCGCTCCTGTAAGCTAAGGTAGGAGTACGGTACCGTTTTTATTGGTCTTTTTCAAGGGTTTGGTAACAAATAAATGAATTTTTTAACAAAATGTTATTATATTAACACTGAGTTTCATCATAGTGAACACAGCCTTGTGCAACAAATCCTAGCAAATACACGGTGGTGTGTATAGACTCTCTCTAG
>JAAYQY010000053.1 GCA_012519125.1 Spirochaetales bacterium | reverse complement strand
CAGCACGGGCATGCGTTGTTTCCTCTGCTTTCATTACCAATAGCTTCATGACTCCTCCTCTTTCCCCACCACCATATTCACCTTGGGTACTGTCCAGCATCCAAACTCTGGGGCATACGAAAAGACTGTGATGGATGCATAGTCGATGGTGAAGAGATGACGCTTGTAGGGAGGAAGGCCCAGCACAGAACAGAGCAGGATGCGGGTCAACCCTTCATGGGTTGAGAGAATGTGGTGCTTGGTCTTGTCCAGAGAGTCAAAGAGGCTTCTGATGCGTTTTTCCGCTTCTTCTCCAGTCTCCCCGCCGGGCATGCGAAACTCATGTGTCCTTGCATGATAGTCATCCCAGAACTGGGGAAACTGAGTCTGGATCTGCTCATCACTCATCATCTCAATGCAGCCGATATCAATCTCGTTGATCCGGCTGTCGACGATGGGGACCAAGCCTTTTCCCTTCGCAACATCGGCTATGGTCTGCTGCGTCATGAGGTACTCGCTGACATGGATGGAAGCAATATCGATGGGGCGAAAGAAATCTCCGAGCCTGCGTGCACTGGCAAAGCCTGCTTCGGTGATCGGCTGGTCATTGAACTTGAGCCCTTGCTGATGATACTCACCCATCGCCTTCTGGGCATGGCGGATTACGAATATGCTCATGCGCTTCCCCCCTTTTGTCACACCCTTACGCGCATCATACAGGGAGGGTGGGAGCATTGCAATGCATGTCCGGGCAGGGAATTGTCACCTTATCGGTGGAGAAAAAATCACCTGCCGTTTACAGGCAGGTGATGTATTCGTTCCCAATTTGTTTTCTGAACGTTATCGGCTGTGACGGCCCTTGAGGACTTCGATGACCTCCGAAAGCTGTACATCCTTCTGGGCAAGGAGGACCAAGAAGTGGTACATAAGGTCGGCAGCTTCACCAAGGAAGAGACTCTTGTTGTCATCCTTGCTCTCGATGATGAGCTCGACAGCCTCTTCACCCACCTTCTGGGCAATCTTGTTCAAGCCACGGCTGAACAGGTGATTGGTATAGGAACCCTCTTGGGGGAAGTCGCGACGATCGTGAATGACCTCCTCAAGATAGAAGAGGAACTCCGATGAGGAGACCTGCTCCGGATCATTTACCTCGCTGAAACACGTATCGCTTCCGGTATGGCAGACAGGACCGGTGGGAACAGCCTTGATGAGCAAGGTGTCATGGTCGCAATCCTCAATGATCTCACGAACCTGCAGATAGTTCCCGCTTGTCTCACCCTTTGTCCACAGCTTTTCCCGGCTCCGTGACCAGAAGGTGACCAATCCACGGTCACGCGTCAACTTGAGTGACTCCTCGTTCATATAGCCAAGCATCAGCACCCTGCGGGTAACTGCATCTTGGATGATGGCAGGGATCAAACCCCCTTGTTTGGTAAAATCAAGTCCCATGTTCACAATCTCCTTACTGCCGGGTACGCATAGGTATACCATGTTTGGAAAGAAAAATCTTCAGTTCAGGGATATCTATCTCATGAAAATGAAAAATCGAAGCCGCCAGTGCTGCATCAGCCTTTCCATCGGTAAAAACTTCCCTGAAATGCTCCATCGTCCCAGCCCCGCCACTGGCAATCACCGGAATGCCTACCGCAGAAGAAACCCTGCGGGTAAGATCAACGGCAAAGCCTCCCTTCACCCCGTCATGCTCCATGCTGGTCAAGAGAATTTCCCCTGCTCCCCGATCATACGCTTCTCTTGCCCAAGAGACAACCTCAATGCCGGTTGGGGTGCGCCCACCATGGACGTAGACCTCCCAACCCTCCTCTCCGTTCTTGTCAAACTGTGCATTGCGACGGGCATCAATGGCACATACAACGCACTGAGAGCCGAACTGCAGGGCCAGCTCATCGATGACCGAAGCCTTTGCAACCGCCTGGCTGTTGATGGAAATCTTGTCAGCCCCGCTGTCCAAAAGAGCAGCCACATCGGCAATGTTCCGGATTCCTCCCCCTACCGTGAAGGGGATGGAGATATGGTCGGCAATGCGAGCAACCAAGGAGCAAAAGGTCCCTCTGTTTTCCACCGTAGCGGTGATGTCGAGAAAGGTCAGTTCATCGGCTCCACAGGCACTGTAGACCTTTGCCAGCTCAACAGCATCCCCCGCATCCCGCAGGTTCACGAAGTTGACTCCCTTCACTGTCCTTCCATCACGAACATCAAGACAGGGTATGATGCGTTTAGCCAGCATAGTGCTCCTCCCCAAAAGCCTGCAACTCCTGCAAGCTGATCCTTCCCTCATAGATGGCTTTGCCGATGATGGCTCCGCCAAGTCCGGCACTGCGCAAAGCTCTTAAGTCCTCGATGCTGCTGATACCCCCGCTGGCGATCAGATGAAGCTTGGAACGTGTTTCCAGCAACGTCTGGTAGAGCGCCAGCGAAGGCCCTTCCAGCATCCCGTCCTTGGCAATATCGGTACAGATGACCTGCGTAAGCCCGTAGGCAAGATACGAGTCGATGAACGACCCCACTTCCAATGAGCTTTCCTCAATCCAGCCGTTGGTCCTGATCAGACCATCGCGGGCATCGGCACCGAGGATAAGCCGTTTTGCTCCGTAGGTCTCAATCCAGGTGTGGACAAGATCGGGATCCTTGGCCGCAATCGAACCACAGGTCACCATGCTCGCACCGCTCTCGAAGGCGGCCTTCAGGTCATTTGTGTGCTTGATGCCTCCCCCGAAATCAATGACCAGGGAGGTATGGGTGGCAATGCGCTCCAAGACGCGCAGATTGACGATGCCCTTGCCCTTAGCCCCATCCAGATCCACCAGGTGCAGGCGCTTGATCTGATGATCTTCAAACTGCTTGGCAATCTCCAAAGGATCGGAGGCGTAGACCTTCTTCGAATCATAGGAACCCTGGCTCAAGCGAACCGCTTCCCCTGCAATGATATCAATGGCCGGTATCAGATCCATCAGAGCTCCTCCACAAACGTCTTGAGCAAGGTTGCACCCACCTCTGCACTCTTCTCAGGATGAAACTGGCACCCATAGAAGTTGTCCTTGTGAAGGACAGCGGTAAAAGAGAGCGGGCCATAGATTGTGGTGGCTATGGTGGAAGGACCCACCTCCACATAGTAGCTGTGCACGAAATAGCACCAGCTCTCCCCTTCCAAGTGCGAGAAAAACGGGTCTTCACTGCGTGAGAGGGTGTTCCACCCCATGTGGGGAACCTTGTACTCTTGGGGAAGAATGAACTTACGCACCGGCACATCAAATATGCCCAAGGTGGTGGTGTTGTGCTCCTCACTGAAAGAGCACATCAGCTGCATACCCAAGCAGACTCCCAAGAACGGCTGTTCTAGGTGGATGAGCACCTCATCCAGACCTTTCTCCCTCAGATACGCCATGGCTGTGGAAGCTTCCCCTACCCCAGGGAAAATCACCTTGTCGGCACTACGGAGCAACTTTGGGTCGTCGGTAACTTCCGCCTCGTAGCCAAGGCGGTTGAGACTGCACAGTACCGAACGGGTATTGCCCGCATTGTACTTGACCATGGCTATTCTCATAGCACCCCCTTGGTTGACGGCAGTGCATCCGAGTACGGATTTCGGTGGACAGCAAAGCGCAGGGCGCGGGCGAACGCCTTGAAAATCGCCTCTATCTGGTGATGGCCGTTGCCACTACTTACCGTAACCGAGAGATTGCACTTTGCACTGTCACTGAACGACTTGAAAAAGTGCTCCACCAATTCAGTGGGAAAGCTTCCTACATATTCACGGGAGAAGGAGACATTCCACTGCAAGTACGGGCGGCCGGAGAAATCCAAAGCGACCTGGGCGAGCACCTCATCCATCGGAAGAATCTCATGCCCGTACCGGTTGATACCTCGCTTGTCACCCAGCGCTTCCAAAAACGCTGCGCCCAGTGCAAGCCCTACATCCTCCACGGTGTGGTGCTCGTCAACCACCAGGTCCCCGTGTGCATGAAGGGAGATGTCGCATCCGCTGTGCCGGAGAATCTGGTCAAGCATGTGGTCAAAGAAAGGAAGATGCGTCTCCATCGTTCCCAGGCCACCCCCGTCCAGATTGAGCGAAAGGGAAATATCCGTCTCCTTGGTCTGTCGCTTGAGGGTGGTTGTCCGGGGAGCAAGCTTGCTCTCATCCAGCAGGAAGGAGGCAATCTGTGCCCAGTTGTTACTGATCAGGATACACACCGATGCAAGCTCAGCACTCAGTTCATTGCTGCGACTAGGATCGGCAAACCAGATGGCCTTGCATCCAAGATTGCAGGCAAGCTGGACATCGGTAAGGCGATCGCCGATCATGACTGAGTGCTCAAGATCATAAGCATCTGTCTGGTACTCACCCAGCATCCCTATCCTGGGCTTGCGTCCCGGACAGTTGTCCTCGGGAAGCGAAAGGTCTATATGGACATCATCAAAAAGGATGCCTTCACCTGCCAGCGTCTGCATGATCCTCTGGTGGGGAATCTCAAACGATTCTTGGGGAAAAGAGGGAGTACCCACCCCATCCTGGTTGCTCACCATCGCAACATGGAACTGGCCTGACTGACACAGACGGGAGAGAGCACCGAAAACGCCGGGGATATACTTCACCTTTTCGAGGCTATCGACCTGATCCTCCTCGACGATGATGCCATCGCGATCCAAAAAGAGTACCTTCTTGCGCATCTTAACACTCCTCGTAGGCAGCAAGTGCTGCCAGCAGCTTGTCATTCTCTGTCCTGCTGCCCACCGTTATCCTGAGGCACGACTGACAGTGCATCTCTTTGCTGCGGTTGCGCACTATGATACCGCGGTCGGCCAAATAGTGGTAGAGTGCATTCGCATCAGTCACCCGCACCAGAAAGAAGTTTGCATCGCTGGGAAATACATGCTTCACGCAAGAGAGTTTTGCAAGTTCTGTTCCAAGGCGAGTACGCTCCTCCTTGATCTGAGCAAGGCCTTGCAGTACCGCATCAGCCTCCTTCAATGCCTTGAGCGCTAGTTTCTGGGAAGGGGATCCGATGTTGTAGGGATACTTCATGCTGCGAAAGACAGCGATGATCTCTTCGCTTGCAATCGCAATACCAACGCGGGCACTGGCAAGGGCCCAACACTTGGAGAGGGTCCTGAGCACCACCAGGTTGGGAAAACGATCAAGCAACGAGACCGCACTCGGCTTGTTGCTGAAGTCGTAGTACGCCTCATCAACCACCGTAAGGCCATCAAAAAGCGAACATACCCGCTCGATCTGATCCAGGGAGAAGGCATTGCCACTGGGGTTGTTCGGACTGCAGATGAAGAGCAGCTTCAATCTGCCTCCGCTCTTTCTGCTTGCTTTCTCCTGGAAAAGAAACGCCTCAAGCGAAGGGAAATCAATGGCAAAGTCGGGAGTGAGGGGAACCTGCTCCACCAGCACGTCATTGATGTCGGCAAAGACACGATACGCCCCATAGGTGGGAGGCATGAGCAGAATGGAGTCCTTGCCCGGATTGCAAAAACAGCGCAACAGGTTGTCGATCAGCTCATCGCTGCCATTACCGAGCAGCGTGTTGGCAAAGGGGAGACCAAGCTTCTCTTCGATAGCCTTGCGTACCTGTACAGACAGGGGATCTGGATATCGGTTTGCATCCACTTTTCCCACAAAATCCTGCCAGTTTTCGTTGGCATCGAGGTAGACCTCCGCCTCGCCGGTGAAATCATTGCGGGCACAGCTGTACGGCTTGAGCTCGGCAATGTTCTTTCTGAGCAACTCTCTCATCTCTCTCCTCCCAAACGTATCGCAACAGCATTGCGGTGTGCCGAAAGCTGTTCTTCCTCTGCCATGGCAAGCAAGGTTGGGCTCAGCCGGTCCAAGCCCTCCCTGCTCAATTTCTGTATCGTGATCTTCTTCACAAACGAATCGGTACTCACCCCGCTGTAGGAGCGGGCCCACCCATTGGTGGGAAGGGTGTGGTTGGTTCCGCTGGCATAGTCTCCGGCTGTTTCGCACGAGTAGGGTCCCAAAAACAGGGAACCGGCGTTCACCACCTGAGAGGCCAGCTTCTCATCCTCCTCATCGCCAAGATTGATGATCAAATGCTCAGGAGCATAGGCGTTCACCAAGGTTGCACAACGTTCAAGGTCGGGGCAGACAAAGGCTCGGGAACTGGAGAGGCTGCTGATCATAAAGTTCTGCCTGCCAAGCTTGGCGAGTTGGGTGGAGAGCTCCTCTTCCACCCGATCGAGGTAGGCAAAGCCTTCCTCTCTTTTTGCATTCACCACCAGCATCGCCTGGCTGTCGGAACCATGCTCTGCCTGGCTGAGCAGGTCGCTTGCCACGAAGGCGGGATTGGAGAACGGATTTGCAACCACCATCACCTCACTCGGCCCTGCCGGCATATCGATGGCACAGCACTCACTGCTGACCTGCTTCTTGGCCTCGGTCACATACTGGTTGCCAGGCCCGAAGATCTTGTCCACAGCCTTGATGGTCTGGGTCCCATAGGCAAGCGCTGCGATGGCTTGGGCTCCCCCAACCTTGTAGACCTCTGTGATGGAACAGAGCTTTGCTGCGTACAGGATGGCTGGATGAACGTTCCCTTCCCTGTCAGGCGGGGTGGTAAGCACCACCGAGGGACACCCTGCAACCTGGGCCGGAATTCCCAGCATCAGGACGGTGGAGAACAGGGGAGCCGTCCCTCCGGGGATGTAGAGCCCCACCCGATTGATGGGGACCACCTTGCGAGAAAGAGCAATCCCGGGAGCCACATCCACCTGCTCGCCTTGGGGAAGCTGTGCCTGATGAAAGATACGAATGTTGCACGAGGCTTCGGCAAGTGCAGCCTTAAGGGTGGGACTGACCAGCTTCTCAGCCTCCGCAAACTCCTCTTCGCTTACTCGCAAACCTTGCAACGCTACTCGATCGAATTGGAGTGCAAAGCGCAAAAGTGCCGTATCCCCTTCGCGTTTGACCGCTTCGAGAATGGAACGCACCCGCTCTCCCACCTCAGATCCATTGGTGGTGTTGCGTCGCAAGGCTGCAGCAAGGTTTTGCTCTTGGGTCACATCATAGCGTGTTAGATAAGCCATCGCTCCCCCTACTCGGTCATCTTTTCAATGGGCGTGACCAGAATGCCTTGGGCTCCGAGCGCCTTGAGCTGCTCAAAGACATCCCAAAAGGTATCCTCTGCCACTACAGTCTGTACAGATACCCAACCAGTCTCCATCAAGCGGGTGACCGTCGGGCTCTTCATGCCGCCGACAATGCGGGCCACCTGATCGAGGTGTTCCTCCGGCAGGTTGAACAACACATACTTGTAGGAGGAAGCACGCATGACAGCGTCGATGCGCAGTTCAAGGCGACTGAGGATGTTCTCCTTCTCCTCGCTGCCCATGTTCTTGCGACCGATCATGACCGCTGTGGAGGTGTAGATTGCCTCAACCTCACGCAATCCGTTCATTGCAAGCGTCGCTCCGGTGGAAACCAAGTCGCATATGGCATCGGCGATACCTACCTGAGGCGTCACCTCAACCGAACCGCTGACCTGGATGAAGGTTGCCCGAATCCCTTGCTCAGCAAGAATCCCCCCAAGAATGTGAGGATAGCTGGTGGCGATCCGCTTGCCCTCAAGGCTTGCAAGCCCCGTGTAGGGAAAATCGATGGGGACGGCGATGCTCAAACGGCACTTGGCAAACCCGAGGTCACGAAGCACCTCAAGATCGATGGCCTGCTCGTCGTACTCGTTTCTTCCCACGATGCCGATGTCGGCGACCCCATCACGGATGTAGCCGGGGATATCGTCATCACGAACATAGAGGAACTCGAGCGGGAAGTTGGATGCCCGTTCCTTGAGCACCCGTGCATCACTGCCGAACTTGATACCACAGTTCTTGATGATTTCCAAAGACTTCTCACTCAGTCTCCCACTCTTCTGGATTGCGATTCTCAGCACTTCTGCCATAGCCATCTCCTTATCAGGGTATAAAAAAACCCCCGCGACATGCGGAGGTCTGCATATAAGGTACCAGAGCCCACCTGTCTACGGTTGCATTCTCAGAAGATGATGGTGATGGGCCTTTGCGATAGTTCTGTTCATGCCGAAACCTTACCGCTCTCACTTGTGCAGTGTCAATACCCAAAGCCCAAAACTGTATGATTATTCAAAACGTATGCACAATTCTTTTTGGTTTGACCATCTCAAGCGGTGCATGCTACCATCAAGAGCATTCCAGCAAGGGAGATACATACGCCAGTGAAGAAATTATTGGTTTTCATATTGAACAATGAAGAGTATCTGGAGGAGGTGCTGGAAGCCTATGTGGAAGCCGGCATCACAGGATCCACCATCCTCGACTCCGAAGGTATGGGTCGCTTTCTGGCCTATGAAGTTCCCCTTTTCGAAGGATTCAAGGACTTCATGAAGGGCAACCGGCCGTACAACAAGACCATCCTCTCGGTGGTGAAAGACATTGAGGTGGTGAAGAAAGCAAAAGAGTTGGTGGATGAAGTGGTAGGCGGCCTGGATCAGCCGGGTTCGGGCATCATGTTCACCGTACCAGTTGACTGGGTAGCCGGTCTGCTTGATGAAAAGGACGAGGTATAGCCATGGAAGGAATCAGCACACTGCTTGCAAGCGAATGCATCCTGCTCGATAGGAAGGCGGATTCGCTTCAAAAAATCATCAAGACCCTTACAGATACCCTCACCACTGTCCACCCCACCTTGGCCCCCCCTTCTCTGATGGAGAAGGTCATTGATGGCGGTTTTCACACCACCTGCATGGGAGAAGGCTGTGCCATCACGCACGCACGATGCCCATCCATGGACAAGACCCTCATGGCAGTCATGCGCCTCAGTCCCCCAATCGACCTCAAGGCTCTGGACAAGGCCGATGTCGGTCTCATCTTCCTCTTGGTAGGCCCACAGAGCAGCGCAAGCTTCCACCTCAAGATACTCAGCCGCTTGGCAAGGCTCTTGCACCAGAAAACGCTTCGCGACCAGCTCTTTTCGGCCCCTACGAGCGAGGCATTCCTGCAACTGATCATCGATAAGGAGCAGTAAATGAACAGCAGAAGAACCTGGGCCCTCATCCGATTCGGTTTGACCACCCTCTTTCTTTTCGTTGTCTGGATCCTCTTCAGCGCAGATGCAGGGTTTTTCTCCCT
>JAAYQY010000052.1 GCA_012519125.1 Spirochaetales bacterium | reverse complement strand
GAGCCGGTAGCACGCTTGGTGACCGACTCACGATAGGTGACTTGGGGTTTTCCTACGCGTGCCTGGATTTTCATCTCCTTGGTAAGTCGGGTAACCAGGACATCCAGATGCAGCTCACCCATGCCACTGATCACCAGCTGACCGGTCTCTTCGTCGTCGCGATAGGTGAACGTTGGGTCTTCCTGGGCAAGAATGCCAAGGGCGGCACGCAGCTTGTCTCCATCACTGAGTGTATTCGGTTCAATCGCTACCGAGATGACGGGAATGGGGAAGTGCATCTCTTCCAAAAGGATTTGGGCTCCTTCACTGCCGATGGTATCCCCGGTTCGTCCTTCCTTGAAGCCGATGATCACCCCGATGTCACCTGCTTCGAGCTCACTCAGTTCTTCCGTTCGGTTAGCATGCATACGAAGGATGCGATTGACCCGTTCACGTTTCTTCTTGGTGATGTTCATCAACGCAGTGCCCTTGCGGATGGTACCGTTGTACACCCTGATGAAGTTCATCGGCCCTGATTCACGGTCGACCTGGATCTTGAAAATGAGGGCCAAAGGAGGCTTTTCCTTTGCATAGGGGATTTCAACCGGTTTTTCAGTCTTAAGGTGGATTCCATTGATCGGAGGGACTTCGGAAGGAGAGGGCAGGTAGTCTACAATTCCATCCAGCAGTGCCTGCACTCCAATGTCTTTGAGAGAGGAACCGACGAAAATAGGCAGGGCCTTCCGCTCAATGGTCGCCTGCTTGATGGTTTTCTTGATGAGGTCGATGCCGATCGGCTCCCCTGAAAAGTAGAGTTCAGTGATCTCATCGCTGAAGGATGAGACGCTGTCAATCATCTTTTCGTACCACATCTCGGTCTCCTCCACCATGGTGGAAGGAATCTGTGCCTCAGTGAAAGTTTTTCCCTGGTCCTCTTGGCTGTAGACATAGAAGGTCTTGGTCAACACATTGATGATCCCACTGAAATTCTGTTCAGAACCGACGGGAAGGAAGAGCGGTATCGGATTTGCTCCGAGCTTGACCTGTATCTCTTTGACAGCTTCAGCAAAATTTGCCCCTAGGCGGTCCATCTTGTTGATGAAAGCAATGCGGGGAACACGATAGGTATCAGCCTGACGCCATACTGTCTCAGTCTGCGGTTCCACCCCACCGACTGCACATACGACCATGACAGCCCCGTCAAGGACACGCAGTGAACGTTCGACCTCAGCGGTGAAATCCACGTGTCCGGGGGTGTCGATGATGTTGATCTGGTGCTCTTTCCAGAAACATGTTGTTGCCGCACTTGCAATGGTGATGCCCCTGTCCTGCTCCTGTTCCAGGAAGTCCATGGTTGCTTCGCCATTGTCGACCTCACCAATCCTGTGATTCTCTCCGGTATAGAAGAGTATCCGTTCGGTGGTCGTGGTCTTGCCTGCATCGATATGTGCCATAATGCCAATATTGCGTGTCATCTTCTCGTTCATGGTATCAATCCTTCAAACAATCTGTGCAACGATATCACACATGCTCTTGATAATCAACGAGAGGGACGGCTGAGCAAGATTCGCAGCGAGTTCAACACAGCAATGATTGTGAGGCCTGTATCGGCTATGACAGCCATCCACATGGAGGCAAAGCCCAAGGCACCCAACAGCAGGGCGATGGCCTTTACCGAGAGCGCAAGCGCAATATTCTGCCGTACGATGGCAGCGCTTTTCTTGCTGATGGACAAGAGATCGGCAACCTTCTCCAAATCATCCCGAAGGATTACGACATCAGCGCTCTCAATGGCTGCATCACTGGCTTTTGCCCCAAAGGCGACCCCTACCTTGCTTGCGGCAAGACTTGGGGCGTCATTGATGCCATCCCCGATGAATACAAGATTTGGATGTTCCTCCGAGAGGGCAAGAAGGTGCTCCTGTTTCTGGTGCGGGAGCAACCCTGCGACAAAGGCATCCAAACCGAGCGCTTCACTGACGCGCTGAGCCTGTATCGGATTATCCCCACTGAGCATGAGGATCTTCCCGATTCCCAGCTTGCGAAGCCCCTTCATCAGGGAAGGAGCACTGCTTCTTTGCGTATCTTCCAAGAGGAAAACCGCCTCAACCTTTCCCTCCACCGCCAAAAATATTGCGGTTTGTTCCACGCTCTGGAACTCCATGCTGAGCTTGAGGTCGTGCATCAACGCAGCATTTCCTGCAGCAACACTGAGCCCATTCACACGTGCCGTCAGCCCTTTGCCTGCAAATTCTTTGACGTCGGTGGCCTCGAAAGGAGCCTCCACGCTATCGAAGGCTCTTGCCAGGGGGTGGGTGCTTTGTCGTTCCAACGAAGCAGCGAGGGAAAGCAGGTATGAGGACTCGAGGGTGGAATCCTCAGCGTTTTTCACCTCAGCAATGGAGAAAGATCCTCGGGTAAGCGTTCCGGTCTTGTCAAAGACAAGCGTATCCGCCTTAGCCAAGGCTTCAAGATAGTTTCCTCCCTTGACCAGAATACCTTCGCGGGCAGCACGGCCGATTCCACTGAAATAGGTCATGGGTACACTGATTACCAGGGCACAGGGGCAACTTACCACCAAAAAGACCAGAGCACGGTAGGTCCACGTTGCCCAATCGTCGGTGATAATGGATGGAATGAGTGCCAAAGCGAGAGCCAACAGCACAACAACTGGAGTGTAAAAACGGGCAAACGTGGTGATGAACCGCTCAGTAGTCGCTTTCTTGGCGGATGACTCTTCCACAAGATGCAGTATTTTTGTTGCAGTGCTCTCTTCAAACATCTTGGTGGTCCTGATATCAAGGCTTGCACTCAGATTGACCGAACCGCTGAGTACTTCATCATCCTTCTTACAGAGTCTTGGAAGTG
>JAAYQY010000051.1 GCA_012519125.1 Spirochaetales bacterium | reverse complement strand
GTTGGAGTCAGGGCAACACCGTCCAACTTGAGTGTAAATTCAGTTTCATCTTTTTCTCCTTCGGCCTCGGACTGAATAAACCCAACTGGCGACCTTCCCTTGCTCATGATGATGGTATAGCCAGCACTATCCTTGATATAACGGACAGTTGTATCGATTGGAACAGTATTATCACCATCCGGCAACTCAGCAAGGCTGTAAAAATAGTAGGTGTTCTGTGGATTCAGATCACACCCGACCAACGCAATGACACAGATAATGAATGCCAGAAAGAGCTTCTTCACGGAACACCTCCTTACAGATGGGGGTATCTGTAAGGATAGTGTGCCATAAGAAAGTTCAGAAATAAACCCTAGGAGAAGAGTCTGGTGCCAATTTCTCGCTCACCTTTCGCTCGATCGAAAACAACAACAGAGCCAAAGCCAGTGCAACCCTCTGCATTGAAGGTATCGGTGGGAGTTGCCCACTCCTGGTGCGCAATCACCACGGTATAGGCATACGCACCCTTCTTGATTTCGACAGCCTCAATCCAATGGTCGGGAAACCGGATCTTCTTGAAGTTGGAGAGTACACGTACCTTGGCAATGGTGGCAGGTTCGAAATGCTCGGCCTTGTTGAGGGAGATGAGCGTAAAGAGAGAGGCGAAACCCTCCGCTTCAATTTCACTGACCAAGGTCTTGTTGTCGGAAAGCTGGTTGTAGTGTCGTGACATCCTGGTGGGCTTGATGAACTGGGTAACCCCACCACTGGAGACCAGCTGTACCTGCATCTCGTTCTTCGTGCTGCGATAGAAAGCCTCACCATCGGTGAGCTTCACCTTTCCCTCATCATTGAAGTGCAGATAGCTCTGGTAGGTGTGCTGCCCTACCCCCAAGAATGCATCACACACAAGAATCAAGGAACCAGGCAAGGTCACTATGGTTCGCTTGGGAAGAATGCCCACATCCAGGTAACCTTGGTGGCTTCCCTGAAGTGCGGTATAGGCGTGTTTTTCTACGGTATGGAAACCCAAGGGAGCAGAGAGCTTGGAACACTCCCAGCTGTCCTTGCAGACCGTGAAGTTCTTGCGGTCAACCGTTGTCGTATTGTGGGCAGTACTATCCTTGAACTCATAGCGCTCAGACTTGGGCACATAGGTATAACGCCCTGCGTCGACGAGCAGGTCCTCGCCGTGGGCAAAAAGATCAAAATGAAGCTTGTCACTGTGCCCATGCCCGGCTCCCAGCGTGCCACAATGGAACCGAAGGTAAAAATCCTGATCACGGACAATGGCATTCCCACTCTCCTTGAGGGTCATCAGCCGCTTGGAGAATCGGATGCTGGGAAGCCGTTGATACTCCTCAATCGCAGCGAAGCCAAGATCCCACACACAGTCAAAATCGAGCTGGGGGTAGCCAAAGGCTTTCAACTGTCCATCACCGAAAAGATACGCTCCCTTGGTAATGATATCCCGTTGATCGATACGGTCACTGTCCCCCATCGTCGGCTCGGTACCATCGGGTTTCTGCCATGCCATGGCGGCACGACACATCTGGTGAGTTTTTTCGATGATGACATCGTCAAGGGGGAGATACAAGCGTTTGCTCATCAACACCACATCCAAATAGTCGTGAGCAACCTCGTTGTGGTACATCGGAGACTGCTCCCACTGCACTCCATCATCATAGACTTGTATCTGAATCTCCAGAGCCAAGCGTCTGAGAGCCTCCTTGCGATAGATTTCACTCTGCTCACTTTTGGGCAAGGCAAGGGAAGCCAGGAAGAGCCCATGGTTCTCCAATACACCCCAGTT
>JAAYQY010000050.1 GCA_012519125.1 Spirochaetales bacterium | reverse complement strand
TGAAAGGGCGGGATGATCTTCCTTATTCCAGTGCTGACGGACACTTCCTCGAAAGCAAAGGCATCGCACTCTCCGCCTATGAACTCTATCCCTGTGACCCAGGACTGTTCAGTCCTTTCCTGCTCAATGTAAAGCATCTTGAAGCAGGGGAAGCTCTCTATCTCGAACCGAGAACGCTCCACGCCTATGTACGCGGTAATGGCATCGAACTGATGAGTGCATCGGACAACGTATTGCGTGGTGGGCTTACCAACAAGAAAGTGGACGTGAAGGAGCTGATGAAGATTCTCGATATCAAGGGCAAGGATGTTGAGAAGGTCCAGAGCTTGGTAGGTCGATCGGGTCGGGTTCACCTCCTCACCCCCACCGAGGAGTTCCATCTGATGGTACTCGGCTCTGGACACTATGAGATAGACGAAAGGCGCAGCATCGAACTGCTCTTCATAACTGAAGGCAAGGCAGTGCTGAAAACCAAAGGAAAGTCATACAACCTCACCAAGGGAAGTTGCCATGTAGTGGCAGCAGGCCTGTCATCCTATACTTTGGAAGTTGAAGGCAAGCTTTTCATCGCAGACGTTCCTCGCTGACCCAATTTCCTTGGATTTCGGGTTGGAAAGGAAAGTACCTCGGTGTATAGTCTTTCCATGGACAAATACCTCAAACTTCTGAGAAAAGAGCTGCGTCCCGCCATGGGATGTACTGAGCCGGCAGCCTCAGCCCTTGCGGGAGCAAAGGCTGCAGAGTTGTTGGGTGACAAGCCAACATCCCTGTCGGTGGTTACAAGCCGTGACATGGTTAAGAATGCCATGGGAGTGGGACTTCCCAACTGCTCGCTGAAGGGTATCCAGGCAGCAGTTGCCCTTGGTGCCTGTGGAGGTGATACCTCCAAAGGCTTGAGTATCCTCAGCGAACTCAGTGATGAGCAAATTGCTTGTGCAAGTGCTGTTCCCGTCACCCTTGCCATAGAAACCGACATACCTTCCCTCTACATCAAAGTCATGGCAAAGAGCGGCAAGCACAGTTCTGTTGCAATCATCAGTGGAGAGCATGACCGTTTCAGCTATCTTGAGCAGAACGGTGAAGTGTTGCTCAGCCTTGCAGTTGATGCTTGTGGTTCTGCCCTTGCCGAGGAAGATGAACTCATGCTTGAGTCGGCGTCTCTATCAGAGCTTTTGGAGTATGTGAAAACAGCCCCACAGGAGGCGCTTGATCTGGTTCTAGAGGCACAAGAGACGAATATGGCCATTGCCCGGCATGCCATCGATCATAGCTATGGGCTCTCGGTCGGTAGGATAGCTGCAGAACCGATTGGAAAGGAACCGAAGAGCCTCGCTGAGGCATTCAGCTTGGGCTCTGCCATGGCAGCAGCTGCCAGTGATGCCCGTATGGCGGGCTGCCCGCTTCCGGTCATCATCAACAGCGGCAGCGGTAACCAGGGTATCACCCTGACAGTTCCCGTTGCTGTTGTGGCATCCTACCTGAAAAGTTCCAAAGAAACGTTTGCCCGTGCTCTGTTGCTTGGGCAATTGATCGGACTCAGCTTGACTGCGCGAAAGAACAGGCTCAGTGCCCTCTGTGGTGCCTTTACTGCAGCCATTGGCACTGCCTGCAGTTTTGTCTACCTGCTTGGAGGAGAGTTGGTTGAGATGGACCGTGCCTTCAACACCATGGTGGGGAATCTCACCGGCATCATCTGTGATGGGGCGAAGATGACCTGTGCCCTGAAGATTTACAGCTGTACCGAGGCGGCAAACCTTGCCTGTAAGCTTGCTTTCAGAGGCTTGAGTCCGGGAAATGAGAGTGGGATCGTAGGAAAGACAAGTGTGGAGAGTATGGATTTTCTCTCCAGGATCAGTCATGAAGGGATGGAGGAAACCGATAAGACCATTCTCTCCATCATGTTGGGAAAACAATCATGAACTATGTGGCTTTGGATTTTGAGACAGCGAACAGTTACCCGGGGGGGGCTTGTTCCGTTGCGTTGGCACGCTTCGATGAGGAAGGGACATTGTTGGAGACCTACTACTCCCTTATCCGTCCCAAGCAACCGTATTTTGACCCCGGGATGACTGCGGTACACCAACTCAAGGATGAGGAGTGTCTTGCGGCTCCTGAATTTGATGCAATTTGGCCGGATATGAGGGCCTTCATTGGCCGGGACCTCTTGGTTGCGCACAATGCAGTATTTGATATGGGCGTGCTCAAGGGGTGCTTCGAGGCGTACGACTTGGAAGCAAGACAGATGAGCTATCTTTGTACATTGATCATAGCCCGAAAGGTATGGCCAAAGATGCTCAGCTACAAGCTATCCTACTTGGTCGACTATTTCGGCATGGAGTACCAGGCTCATTATGCCCTTGATGATGCGATTATGTGCGGCAAGATCATGCACAAGCTCTGCTACGGTCATCTCAACGAGTTGCTCGACCTACGCAGATTCCTGATCACCAAGGGCATCGAGCCCAAGTTCATCGAGAACCAGAGAAAAGACGCAGACTTCTTCCTATGAACGGGAAGAGGCCGGTTGCCCACAAACCCACCAAGGTGTAGCGGACAAAGCCCCCGACAGCATAGAGCGATTCGGGGATGACTTTCTTAGCCCCCAGGATCAGCAGTACACCCACTAGGCCGACGAGATAGCGACTGATCTGGATTTTCACGCTTGCTTGGGTGGTGAAGTCGACTTTCTTCTCCTCAAACACGAACCCGAGATACCCCCCGGAGCCAAGTGCGAGAATTTTCATGAGATCGGTGAAAGCCACTTCATCAATGGCATGTACATTGAGCAGTATGCTCATCAGGGCACCGGAGACAAACAT
>JAAYQY010000049.1 GCA_012519125.1 Spirochaetales bacterium | reverse complement strand
TGGCGGGAAAGCTCAGTCATGAGGCTTTGGCAGAAACGCATGACCTCATTGTCGCTTTTCCCTTTCGGATTGAAGTCGCTTCCTCCCTTTCCGCCGCCCATTGCGAGTCCGGTCAGGCTGTTCTTGAATGTCTGCTCGAAAGCAAGGAACTTGAGGATGGAGAGGTTTACCGAAGGGTGGAACCGCAAGCCTCCCTTGTACGGACCGATGGATGAGTTCATCTGGATGCGGTACCCGCGGTTGATCTGAAGCTGCCCATCATCGTCGATCCAAGGCACACGAAACATGATGACGCGTTCAGGCTCGACGAGGCGGTCGAGAACTTTGTGATACACTATCTGAGGAAGATCATCCACCAAGTTATCGATAGAAGCAAGGAAGGAGGTGACAGCTTGGATGAATTCAGGCTGATGAGGGTCAGTCTTGACCACATGGTCGAGAATGGATTGGGTAATGTCGTGCATGGTGGATATCACTCCTCGTGGATTCGTATAAATATACAACAAACTGCATACGATAGTAGTGAAAATTGTAAAATTGGTAAAGGGTTTAGGAATTGCGAAAAAATGCCCCTATTCTTTTGCGGTATGCGTAAAAAGAGCACACATGCTATTTGCTCTGCGGTGTACCGCAACAGAGAACTCTCGATTTGCCCATTTCCACAATTTATCGTTCATCAAGAAAGTTGAAAAAAAGCTAAACCAGTCCCAGCCTTTTGTCCATGATTGATCTTCGTCCCGGCGCATTCTTGCCGAAGGCCTACTACAGCCTTTCTTGGTGGACGTATCCCTGCTTGCGCGAAAGCACATCTGCCCAACACGAATTGACATCCCTGAGTACGTCCTCTTCTTTCAGGGTGAGCATCTTCCTGTTTTGCATCAGCATCTTGCCTTGGCAGAAGAGCGTGTCCACATCACTCGCTTGGGCTGCGTACACCAAGGCACTGAAGGGGTCGTTGAGTGGGGTAAGATGGCTTTTCTGCAAGTCGAGCAAGAGAATGTCAGCTTCCATGCCTGCTTCAAGGCGGCCTATTCGGGCATCCAACCCCAATGCCTTCGCCCCGTTGGTGGTAGCCATACTCAATACCTGATAGGGGGTGAGCTTGGTGTTGGTGGGTGTATACACGCGTCCGATAAGCGATGCGATGTGCATCTCCTCAAACATATTGAGGTTGTTGTTGCTTGAAGCTCCATCGGTACCCAAGGCAACCTGCAATCCTTGCTCGAGGAACTTAGAAACCGGCGCAAGCCCGCTGGAGAGCTTGGTGTTGCTGCTTGGATTGTGGACAATGGTTGCGTTGTGGTCCTTGAGGATGATCAGCTCCTCTTCGGTGAGGTGAACACAATGGGCGAGCAGGGATTTGATGTCAGCAAGACACCCAATCCTGGAGAGGTAGGACAAGGGAGTGTCCCCAAAGGTGCTGATGCTGTCTTCCATCTCTTTTCTGGTTTCGCTGAGGTGGGTGTGCAGAATTGCCCCATGATCTTTGGCCAATGCGTGTGCATAGCGATAGGTCTCTTCTCGGCAGGTGTAGATTGCGTGGGGGGCGTAGTCGAATCGGATGCGGTTATCCGGGTGATCACGAAAATCTCTCAGCAACGTCTCTGACTTCTTCACTCGTTCTTTGGACTGTCTCAGATCTCCAAACAAGGTAATGCCGATGCTTGCCCTGATACCGCCTTCAAGGATTGCCTTTGCAGTACTGTGCTGATTGAAGTACATGTCGGCAACGGTGGTCACACCGCTTTGGATGCTCTCCATGATCCCAAGTCGGGAAGCAAAAAGGATGTTCCGTTCATCCAACAGATCTTCTATGGGAAATATCTCGGCAAGCCACTCCTGCAAGGTCGGCATGTCGTCCTTATAGTTGCGCATCAGGCCCATGCTCAGATGGGTATGCGCATTGACCAAGGCAGGCATAGCCAAAAATGAAGATGCGTCGATGACACGATCCGGCTGGAACGATGCGTCAGCCTTCCCTACGAATGCGATATGCTTCCCATCGATGCCGATGTCAGCTCGAAGAGAATACCCCTCCTTGGTCATGGGTACGACCAAGGCATTTGCGATGAGCGTTTTCATGGAGCCATAGTAGCATATCTGTGACTAGGCAGTCACCTTGTTGCGTTTGATCTTCTTTGTGCTGGTCATATCCATAGGTTCTTCAAGGATCGTCAGGCGGCTAATCTTTTTGTACCCGGATACCTGCTGATTCACTTCCTTGATGACACGATCAAGGTCTTCCTTCATGTCAACGGTATGTTCCTTGTAGTACTCCTTGTTCGGGTAGATGACCGCCTCGATCAATTCCGCCGGTACCGACTTCTTTTCCTGGTACCCGCGGATGAGAATCTGCTCGACCTGGGTATAGAGCTGGAAGAGGTCTTCAATCTCCTCAGGATAGACGTTCTTGCCTCCCTCGGTGACGATCAGATTCTTTGCCCGCCCTTTCAAGTAGAGATAGTTTTCCTTGTCGAGCCATCCAAGGTCACCTGTTTTCAACCACCCTTCATCATCAAAGAGGGCTTTGGTATTCTCCTCATCCTTGTAGTACCCTTGGGTGATGTTGGGTCCTTTTACACGGATTTCGCCAATGCCATTTGCATCAGGATCGGCAATCTTCATCTCCACCAATGGAAATACCATGCCCACCGATTCAACCTTGAAGTGACTGACGGGATTGAGGGTGAGGATGGGGCTGGTCTCGGTCAACCCATAGCCTTGGATGAAGTCGATGCCCAACTGCTGGAATTGCTTGAATACCTTCGGAGAGAGCGGCCCGGCTCCACAAATGCAAATATGATTGTGGTCCAGACCAATTTTGCTGAGCAGCAGTTTGTTGAAAGCGGGACGGAAGAGATTCCAGTGCAGGTGTTTCTTGGTAAACCCGTTGATGACCATCATGGTGTGGATCAGGGCATTGACGAAGAAACCCTTCTTCTTCACTTGCTTCATCATGCCCGCAAGCAGTTTGTTGTAGAGAAGGGGAATGCCCATGAAGAAAGTCACCTTGCCCTGGGTGAGATCGTTGATCATCCTGCTGACCACAATTTCCTGGCCAAACACACATTCGGCTCCGTGTTTGATTGCCTCCAGCAAAACCGCGGTACAGCAATAGGAGTGGTGCAGTGGCAGCAAGGCATACAGGACATCGGTTTCATCAAGGCTGAGGAAGATTCCGTCACAGGCCTGATACAGGTCGCTGACAATATTTGCATGGGTGAGCATAGCCCCTTTCTCGTTGCCGGTAGTTCCACTGGTAAAAAGTATGGCAGCAAGATCGTGTTCATCAACAGTTACCCGATCATAGCTCTTCGCAACTGAGAGATCGTCAATGGTGGGGCAGCGTTCACTGCTTCCTATCAGGGTTGCCAGACCTTTGAGGTTGCCATACCAGAATTTCTGTGGATCCAGTGCTTCGATGACAGGTTTGTCGGCAAAGACGAAGGACGCCTCAACATAGCTGGACAGGTTCTCAACTCGGTCTATGTGCAATTGGTTGTCCAGAGGGACAACGATTGCTCCGCAGTAGAGGGTGGCCAGGTATGCTATGGCCCAAGACGGGCTGTTCTTTCCATTGATGATGATACGGTCGCCTTTGGCAATTCCACACTCCTGCAAATAAGAACTCACCCGTTTCACATGGGCAAGGATCTCGCTGAAGGTAAGGGTAGAGCGCTGGGGTCGAAACATGGTGAACCCGTTTCTCCAGCCGAATTTCTGTTCAGTTATCAGCAGCAAGTCGACTATGGTCGGCCATTGTCCTTGAAACAGGTCGCCGCGATATTGGTCCAATTCATCCCACGAGTGTTTCATGACGGGGCTCTCTCCATGCATAGCAGTATGATAGAAACATACTATTCGCCCACACGGGACTATAGCGACTTTGATTTTCACAGAAGTGAGACCTTTTGTCAAGAAAAGGATAAATCGTTTCTGTAAATATGGTTGGTATTATAGTAAAAACGTACTAGTGGGAGGGAAATATCCTCTTGTCCTGCAACAGAGCCGATACATCGGCATAAATGACATCGCTTATCGGCTTCAGACGTTTTCTGTCATTGCTTCCGGTCAACACCGCAACGGTGTAGCCAGCCTTGGAACGCTTGGCAAACAACATGTCGGTGATGGTGTCTCCCACCATTGCCACTTCACTTGTGTTCAGGCCAGCTTTGCTGCAGAACGTTTGGAAGGCCTCTGGATGGGGTTTGCGGCGATAGTGGCTATCGCGCGAACTTACAAAATCAACCATCTGTTCAAGACCCATGAGCGAAAGAAAGAGGGCTGTTGAGCTGTCGTTGTCGTTGGTGATGATACCGATGGCATACCCGGCTTCCTTGAGCTTTCGAAAGAGTGTCTGTTGGATGGTGAAGTCCATTTTCCGCAATTTCTCAGTCAATAGGACCTCGCTGTTCTTGACACTCTGGTGATAGCCCCTGATTGCTTTGATGGCATTGACACGATACCGTAGGCAGTACACAAGAAATCTTCTGAGAATACGTGCAGGGCGATGAGTGAAAACCAAGCCTTTGGGCAAGCACTTGCCTTGCTCATCGATTCCCATCAGCGTGAGCATGGCGCTCTTCGCCTTATGGTGCTCTTTTCTTCCCATTGAGGTGAAGGTCTTGTCGATGCCCTCTTTCAGGACATCTTCCCATACCTGGGCATAGTCAAAGAGTGTTCCATCCTTATCAAAAATGATTCCCTTGAGTTTCTCTGCCGTTTGTGCCATGTTGGGGTATCATACGGGAAGCAGGATGGTTCTGGCTAGGGGGAATGGGGTGCAGGATACAACATTTGCGGTCATTAAGCGTACAAAACTCTTTGCCGAGCAGGTGGAAACCTTACGGTTCAGTTGCGATTGCTATATTTACAACCCACTGGACTATGCTTGGCCGATGCATGAGGCGTACTTGAGCGCATATGCAAGCAAGCCGGTGAAAACCTTGCTGGTGGGGATGAATCCAGGTCCATTCGGTATGGCGCAGACCGGGGTTCCCTTCGGAGAAATCGGTGCGGTGAAAACGTTCCTCAAACTTTCCCAGCCGATCGGCAAACCGCCGACCGAGCATCCTGCCCGGCCCATTCTCGGCCTTGAAACCAAGCGCAGTGAGGTCAGTGGAAAACGGTTGTGGGGCTTGATGGAAGACCATTATGAAACTGCAGAAGCCTTCTCTCAGGAGATGGCCATTTACAACTATTGTCCACTGGTGTTCATGCAACGGACCAAGACGGCCAAGAATCTGACTCCAGACAAGTTGGCCAAGGGTGAACGCCTGGCCTTGCAGACGATCTGTGATGCGTATCTGGGTGACATCATCACACTTCTGGATCCTACCTTTCTTATTGGTGTGGGTGTGTATGCCTACCAGATGCTGGAGAAAGTGAACAAGGGTGATGAGCGTCGTATCGTCGCTTCCATTCTCCACCCCAGTCCCGGAAATCCCCAGGCAAACAAGGGATGGGATGAGAAAGCGGGTGCCGTCTTCAGGAACTTGGGAATCTGGTAATACATATAAGCCTTATTTGTATGGCATTTATCGCAATTTAATCACTTTTAGCGAATAAATCCTCTAAAAACATGTCTGCGAGTTTTGATGAATGCAAAAATCTTACTAGACAATCATGTATGGCTTTGATACTCTGTTAGCCATGGATACCGTATGTTCGCGACCGGCTTATGCAAAGGTCAATCTACACTTAGCCGTCGGGTTCCCTTATCCGGATGGGTACCATCCCATTCAGTCACTGTTTGCCTTGGTCGATTTATCAGATGACATCGAGGTGAGCTGGAAGAGGAGCAAGACGTTTTCAGTAGAAGTGACCGGGTTGGAAGCATACTGCAAGAAAGATGACGATACCCTGACGAAGGCAGCCCGCCTCTGGCATGAAGCCGGGGGGTGTCCCTTGCAGATATCCATACGGTGTCGGAAGCAGATTCCCATTCAAGCAGGTCTGGGGGGTGGCTCCAGCGATGCGGCTTCACTTTTGCTTCTGCTTCAGGAGATTGCCGGTGACAGTGCTTTGGAACAGGAAGTCCTTGAGCAGGTGGCTTTGAAAGTGGGAAGTGATGTTCCCTTCTTCCTATCCGGTGCGAAAGCTGCCGTGGTGACAGGAAGAGGCGAACATGTTGTCGCTGTTGAGCCCAAGGACCTTACTGTGCTGCTGGTCATGCCTACTGACTTTGCCATTTCTACGTCATCTGCCTATCGGTTGCTTGATGAGTCGAGGCAGGGAGGAGAGGCAGGAAAAAGCCTGGGCATGCAAGAAATGTTGCACGTATATAAAAAATCTTCTGC
>JAAYQY010000048.1 GCA_012519125.1 Spirochaetales bacterium | reverse complement strand
GAACTTACCAAGAAGGTAGTCATTGACGGTTTGAAGGTTTCCGCTACTGCAATCGAGAAGATTACAGCTGCGGGTGGCGAGATTAAATAACAAAGAAGGGCTTTATGGCAAACTCCTTAGTTGAGATGTATAGAATCAAGGATCTTCGCAAGAAGATTTTCATAACCCTGGGCCTGCTGATTGTCAGCAGGATCGGGGCGGTGATTCCTATTCCTGGGATTGATCCGGAAGTTCTGAAACTGTTTTTTCTTTCACAGAGTTCCAGTTCCAACATCGGTCTTACCGAGTATCTGAACTTTTTCTCTGGCGGAGCATTTTCCAACTTCTCACTCTTTATGCTTGGTGTCATGCCGTACATCAGCACTCAGATTATTGTGCAGCTGTTGATGTTGGTCCTGCCCTCGCTGAAGAAGCTGGCTCAGGATCCGTCAGGCCATAAGAAGATCCAGCAGTACACCAGATATGGTACGATTGTCGTTTGTCTTGTTCAGTCGTATGTTGTAACCATCTACGCCAACTCCATTCCCGGCGTGATGACGATGGGCGTCCTGCCGTTCACGTTGATTGCTATGCTCACCGTGACCACCGGCTCGATGCTTTTGATTTGGATCGGCAATAAGATCACCCAGTGGGGTATCGGAAACGGTATCAGCTTGTTGATCTTCGCCGGTATCGTTGCAAGATTCCCCGAGGCCGTCTCGGTCCTGTTCAGAAGCATCTCCGCGGGTGTCCTGAACCCGATCGTCGTCTTGGTGGTCTTTGTGATGTTTTTGGTGGTTGTCGCTCTCGTCGTGTATGAAGAGCAGGGCGTCCGCAAGATTCCTGTAAACTATGCCAAGCGCGTGGTAGGCCGGAAGATGTATGGTGCACAGAGCACATACATCCCCATCAAGGTCAACCCCTCTGGTGTTATCCCGGTAATCTTTGCGAGTGCATTGCTCTCGTTCCCGCTGCAGATCGCCACTACCTTGGGCCCGGAAGTAAGGTGGCTTGCCGCCTTTGCCAACTGGCTGAATCCGCAGGGTGCCCCCTATCTGATTATCTACGCCCTGTTGATCATAGCGTTTGCTTTCTTCTATACGCAGGTGTCAATGAACCCGGTTGAGATGGCCAAGCAGATTCGTGAGAACGGTGGCTCGGTACCTGGAGTACGGTCCGAGAAGCTTGAGGAGTACCTTACCAGGATCCTTAATCGCATCGTCCTTCCCGGCTCCCTTTTCTTGGCTTTCATTGCCTTGATTCCCACGCTGGTACAGAAGTTCTTCAACTTCCCCTCGACGGTGGCCATGCTTTTCGGTGGAACGTCACTGCTGATTCTTGTCGGCGTTGACTTGGATACCATGCGCCAGATTGAGGGTGTCATGAAAATGCACCACTACGATGGGTTCAATGTGGGTAGCAGAAAGTCAAAACATATTTAGGCTAGGAGCTAGAACATGAAAGTAAGAGCAAGTGTCAAACCGATTTGTGACAAGTGCAAAGTAGTCAGACGGAATGGGGTGGTCCGCATTATTTGTGACAATCCCAAGCACAAGCAGAGACAGAGATAACAGGGTTCGGCGCAAGCCTTCCAACTCTATAAGAGAAATTCAGGAGGCCATGAATGGCGAGAATTGCAGGTGTAGATTTGCCGAACAAGGCAGTGAAAATCGCCTTGACCTATATCTACGGGATCGGTAGATACTCGGCGGTTGAGATTTGTGAGAAAACGAATATCAATCCCGATAGCAACATCAATACCCTTTCTGGTGATGATCTTGCGGTGCTTCGCAAGGTCATTGAAGAGGAGTACAAAGTTGAGGGACGTCTGAGAACAGAAGTCGCTCTGAACATCAAGCGCCTTATGGACATTGGCTGCTACCGTGGCCTGCGTCATCGTAAGGGTCTTCCCGTACGCGGACAGAGGACTAAGACCAATGCCCGTACTCGCAAGGGTAAGAAGAAGACCGTTGCGTCTAAGAAGAAATAAGGAGCAGGTACCAAATGGCTACAGCAAAACGTAAAGTCAAGAAGACGGTATATGAAGGGAATGTCTATATTCAGGCCACCTTCAACAATACCATTGTTACCGTAACCGACCTCAACGGGAATGCGGTATCCTGGGCTAGCGCTGGTGGACTTGGTTTCCGCGGTGCAAAGAAGTCCACTCCCTATGCAGCACAGACCACAGCCGAAAAGGCTGCCAAGGCTGCCATGGACAGCGGACTCCAGGAAGTTAACGTATTTGTGAAGGGACCCGGTGTTGGCCGCGAAAGCGCCATCAGGACGTTGGGTGTGCTCGGACTGAAGGTTCGTTCCATCCGTGACGTCACCCCCATCCCCCACAATGGATGCAGACCTCGCAAGAGTAGAAGAGTCTGATGAGGAGATAGCAGATACATGGCAAGATATACTGGACCTAAGTGCAGATATTGCAGAGCCGAGAGGACCAAGTTGTTCCTCAAGGGAGATCGTTGTCATTCAGGTAAGTGCCCGATGAACGATACCAAGTCCACCGGTCTTCCCGGCAAGGACCCACGCGCTCGTTCCAAGAAGCCGACCAACTACGGTTTGCAGCTTCGCGAGAAGCAGAAGCTGAAGAGGACCTATTGCATGCTCGAGAAGCAGTTCAAGCTGACCTTCGACGAAGCTGCAAGAATCCCCGGAAAGACTGGTGAGAACCTGATCATGCTCCTTGAGCAGAGGCTCGACAACGTGGTGTTCCGTCTCCACTTCGCCGCAAGCCGCAATCAGGCAGCTCAGTTTGTCAATCACGGACATATTTTTGTGAATGGCAAGCGTGTAAGCATTCCTTCCTACCGCCTCCGCCCCGGTGACGTTGTCAGCGTTGGTGCAAAGGGCCAGAAGATGCTTATGATCAAGGAGAACCTCAAGGAGTATACCAAGAGCGGTGTCTGCCAGTGGCTCAGCCTGGATGTGGATGCCATGAAGGGTACCTTCATTGCTGTTCCGAGAAGAAGTGAAGTCACCGAGCTCGAGAAGATTAACGAGCAGCTGGTTGTCGAGTTGTATTCCAGATAAGGAGTAACCATGGCACGCAAAAACCTTCTGAAGGGCTT
>JAAYQY010000047.1 GCA_012519125.1 Spirochaetales bacterium | reverse complement strand
CTGCTCGGAGGCGAACATTCGGTAACCAATGCCGCCATAGCGTATCTGAAGGAGCAGCATGCCCACGAAGAAGTAGGCTTCTTGCAGTTCGACGCGCATATGGATCTACGCTATAGCTATGAGGGCAGCAAGCTCAGCCATGCGAGTGTCATGCATCGGGTCGTTGAAGCGGGCTTTCCCCTGTTTCAGGTGGGTATTCGCAATTTCTGTGAAGAGGACCTACAGGCCAGGAATACATTCGACGTAGGTCATCTTGATGCATCAGCACTCTATCGGAGCAAACTGGAGGGATCTTTTCTCTCCCTACGACTGCCCGAGCATTTTCCCCATAAGCTGTACATCACTTTTGATGTGGATGGCCTGGACGCAGGCCTCATGAGTGCAACCGGCACCCCTGACCCAGGCGGACTCACCTGGTGGGATGCCATCATATTGCTTGAACAACTTACGCAAGGCAGGAGCATCGTAGGCTTTGATGTGGTGGAACTAGCTCCCTCTGTTTTGCATCATCCTGCGTATACTGCTGCCAAGCTGACCTATCACCTGATGGGTCTAGCTGCAAAGCGCAACGCCCAGCTGGTGTGCTGAAGCAAGAGCTGTCTCATCCGGATCATCCTGTGCGATGACCGGTGGGGCAACCAGATGTGCTTTGGCATCCAGTGTGGTCTGCTTCCAATCTTCCATCCATTGCCCATCTCCCCAACCATAGGAACCAAAGAGCACTACCTTGCGCCCTGACAAGTGGGGAAGCAGGCTTTCGAACATTGGCTCGAACACTTCATCTTCCAGTCCTTCGGATCCCATCGCAGGACATCCGAATGCAAAAGCATCATAGCTGTCCAGCATATCGGCAGAGAAAAGCCCCGCCTGGATGATTGTTGTTTTCCCATTGCAGGAGGTTACTCCCTCAATGACGGCTTTTGCCAGTGCTTCGGTATTTCCCGTTCCACTGTAATAAACTATCGCTATATGTTTCATAGAGCTTTCCTTCGCACCGTAAGTTGTTCCAGGCTCCGTCCATTTTGATGAAGCTTTAAATACAGCTTGGTGCATTTCTTATAGTGTGCAAAGATACGTTTCGCCTTTTCGACATCACCATACACCTTCCAGCATCCATCACAAAGTCCTTTACAGCCTTGGTTCTGGATAAATGCCTTCACGTCCTCGGTTGGGTAGCCAAGAAAGAGCCCGATCTCGTGGGGAAACGTCTCTTCCTGGTTTTCCAACCGTGTTTGCAGATGTCGCAGCAAATGGGGGCAGGAGCCTATGGGATAGCCCAAGGGACAGAGGACTGTCTGAACATCCTGCTCCTTGAGTTTTTCATCAAGCAACTGTGGGCGGTGCACATACATGAGATGCAAATCATTCTTACTGGACAAGAGCTGTACGACCACCCCTCTGTCATTGAGCAATTCGTTCCATGCATCAACCTGCTCTTGTACGGATTGTGTGTCTCCAGAACGGTAGGAGATGAGACTTCCCACCTTCAGAGCAGCAAGCGTTGGGGATGCATAGCGCACCAAGAGTTCGTCTGACACGGCCTTCCTCTCAAGCAATATAAATTAGCATACGCTAACATATCTTTGATACACGAAAGGGAGGTGCTTGGTCAATACCTAGTATAATAATAAGAATTAGCCTTGGTTACCTTCAATCATCTCCATGAGCCTTTGCATCTTCTGAGAGAGCGAAGAGGCTTTTCCAAACTGTTTTTCTGCCTTCTTCTGTGCCCACCGGTAGATGACATGTGCATCCTCAAGGTTTCCGATCTTGCGATAACAACGCCCGATATGTACCATGAGGCCTATCAATTCAGCTTCTGTTGCAAAGTCAGGTTCGGTTTCCAGATAAGAACGGACAACGATGTAGTGTTCCAAAGCTTCACGGAAGTTCTTCATTCGCTCAAGGCAGAAACCGAGGGCACATCGTGCCATGATGGTCTGGTTGGAGACAGAGCCACTGAGTTCCTCCAGCAGGCTGAGCACGTGCCTGCGGATGACCACTTCCTTTGCATACTCTTTCTTTGCATGCATGATATCGCCCTGGAGACAGAGCGTATCGATATAGAGGTCGTAGGCAGGCCCGTTCTCTTCCGACCAGCCAAGGGCCAACAGAGAGGAGGCGATGCCTTCAGCCTCTTCTTGTTGGTTGTTGTCCAGGTATGACTGGCCCAACGCGAGCAAGGCTTCCAGGGTAAGGTCACTCGTTTCTCCATGCAGTACCTGGTTCGTCTGGTAGATTTGTTGGGCTACCTCAAGTTCATGCTCGCTCTCTTTTGCCTCCAGGTACGCCATGTTCAACTCACTCATCAAGAGCACATAGTGCTGATTCATAGGCCCATGTTCGTTGAAGTGTGCAACCCGCTTCTTCTCCAGGTCCGCAATGTTCTGCTGTACTTTTGCAAAGTACACCGGATCATCGAGTTCACTGGTCAGCAGCAATTTGGCAAAGTAGTTTTCCATACCCACAGTATACACAGCCTCCGTCTCTTGCTACAAGCTCCCATCGGATTTCAAGCATCGCAGTGCCAAATAACAGTCTTGGATGTAACTGTCCAGCATCATGGCCCCTGAGCGATCGGTATAGAGATCGGCAATGAGAAACCCTGTTTTGGTGAGGCCTCCGAGCAGGTCGCTCAATGTGTGGCTGAATTCAACGGTATCATGCTTGGCAAGCCTTTTTTCCAACTGTTTTTTGTCCAAGCTCGTGATATCACTGTAGGGTAACGTATACTTGACGCGAAGCTTGTCGTGCAAGGCCTTCTTTTCATCAAACAGATAGAGGAACGGGTTGGTCACAGAAGTGAGAAACGATCCTCCTCTCT
>JAAYQY010000046.1 GCA_012519125.1 Spirochaetales bacterium | reverse complement strand
CTCTCCAAAGCCAAGGCCCGCTTTGTCGAGGTTTTCCAAGAGGCGCCTTGGCATGACAGGTGGACCGATGAGCAGTTCCGAGCAACTGACGAGCAGAAGGAGAGCCCTTGACCAGCACTGCTGCACAGCTGTGTGCAGACCTGATCCATCGACTGGTATCTTCCCTCAAGCGAGGAACTGAAACTGCTCAATACGGTGCTCCATACTTCCTACAATCCATTGGGCACCTTCCTCAACAATGCGTGGTATTGGGCTTCTTCCGAATCCCTGCAATACCCAGATACCCATGCCTTTGCCCATCAGTTCAAGCCTACCTTTACGGATTCGGTCACCCACTATGAGAAAGGGGAGCAATCCCTGTTTCGGATACGAGCTGTCCGCTCCTTCTGAGCAGGCTTGTGCTTGGAGAGAAAACGATGCACACTCTCTGCCATGGAAGTACAAATAGTGGTTGGGATAAGAAGATTGGAGGTTGCAGAACTCTCCAAAGCCAAGGCCCGCTTTGTCGAGGTTTTCCAAGAGGCGCCTTGGCATGACAGGTGGACCGATGAGCAGTTGGACCTCTATTTCGGAGATCTGATGGATGGCACGAGTTCCCTCTGCTTTGCTTTGTATGCAGATACGATGCTCATCGGGCTGTGTATGGGACGCCTCTATCACTGGTATTCGGGCACCGAGTATGATATCCGCGAGTTCTGCATTGCCAAACTGTGGCAGGGAAAGGGAGTGGGCAGACAGTTTCTTGATCTGGCAGGCTCTGAAGTGAGCAAGCTTGGGGTGCACCTGTTGACGCTTTCCACCTTGGCTGAGACTTCTGCGTACGAGTTCTATCAGCAGGTGGGGTTCTCGGTGCACAAGGATGCCCGATTTCTCTATAAGCGGCTTGGCTAGGAGGAAAAGATGGCAACCACGGTGGAGTTCATAGAGTTTGTGTGCAGTCAGATTGATGAAACCTATCAGGTCCGGTATCGCAAGATGTTCGGCGAGTACATGGTGTATGCGAACAACAAGCCGATTCTCCTTGTGTGTGACAACACAGTCTACGTAAAGATACTTCCCGAACTAACCGGCCTGCTTGCTGAGGCCGAGAAGGGCTTTCCCTATCAGGGGGCACGGGAACACTACATCCTGGATGCGGAGGACCGAGAGCTGTGCAACGATGTGGTCCAGATCCTGGAGCTGCTCACCCCCCTTCCGGTCAAGAAAGTGCGAAAACGCAAGAAGACGGTAGGAGAAATCTAGGCCAAGGTATATACTCGACTCATGAACATATATCGCTATGAGACTCATCTGCATACCAAGGAGGCAAGCGCCTGCTCGGTCAGCAGTGCTGTTGAGTTGGTGCATGCCTATCATCAGGCAGGGTATGCCGGTATCATCATCACCGACCACTTCTATCACGGCAACACTGCTGTCGACCGTCGCTTGGACTGGAAGGAGTGGGTCCGCAGGTTCTGTCTCGGCTTCGAAGCAGCAGAGACAGAGGGAGAGCATGTTGGTTTGTCGGTTTTCTTCGGCTGGGAGATCAACTTCAGTGGGGATGAGTATCTCATCTATGGGCTGGACAAGGAATGGCTGCTTTCCCACCCGCAGGTGATCACCTACGATCACCAAACTCTCTTTTCTGAGGTGAACAAGGCCGGAGGCCTGATGGTCCAGGCTCACCCTTTTCGTGAGCGATACTATCTTTCAGAGATTCATCTCCACCCTGCGGTTGTGCACGCTGTTGAGGTGGTCAATGCAGAGAACGACGAGGAGTTTGACCGAAAGGCTTTTGCATACGCACAACGCTATGGCTTGTCGATGACAAGTGGGAGCGACCTTCACGATGCTGACATAGTAAGCAAAACATCCCTGGGCATGGATTTTTCCTATCCTCTTTCCT
>JAAYQY010000045.1 GCA_012519125.1 Spirochaetales bacterium | reverse complement strand
AGTACCATACTCACCCGTCTTAAAGAGGAAGCCCGCTCTTGTCTTGCCTTCCTTCCCCTTGAGAAAACTGTCTCCTCAATCATGAAGGCCAAATCTACCTGGCCAGCACTGCGCATCGGAGACCTTGTCGCCCCTACCCCGATTGTCCAAGGTGGAATGGGCGTAGGCATCTCCCTCTCCTCGCTGGCCAGTGCTGTGGCAAATGCCGGAGGTATCGGGGTAATCGCAGCAAATGGCATCGGCCTACTCGAACCCGACTACTATGAAGATGGACAGGCAGCGAACCTCAGGGCTTTCCGAAGGGAGATCCGCACCGCCCGGCAGAAGACCAAGGGCGTTATAGGCGTAAACATCATGGTAGCTGTCAACGATTTCCACCAACTGTTGGATGTAGCCATCGAAGAGATGGTGGATATCGTTTTTCTCGGAGCAGGACTTCCGATCAAGAACATCCCCGTCGAAGCACTGCGCAAGGCAAAGGTGAAACTCGCTCCCATCGTCAGCTCCTCGCGGGCTGTCGACATGATCTTCCGCATGTGGAAGAAGCTCTACAATGATGTCCCTGATGCAGTGGTCTTCGAAGGCCCGAAAGCCGGCGGACACCTGGGCTTCACCGAGGAGCAGCTGGATGACCCGGCCTACCAGCTCAAGACCATTGTTCCCCAGATTGTGGAGACACTCAAACCTTATGAAGCGGAAGAGGGACGCAAAATCCCGCTCATCGCCGGAGGCGGCGTCTATAGCGGGAAGGACATCTATCAGACCCTCAGCCTGGGTTCATCTGCAGTCCAGATGGCCACCCGTTTTGTGGCCACCGATGAGTGTGATGCAGACAGAAGATTCAAAGAGGCATATGTGACCTGTAAGAAGGAAGACATCGGCCTGATCAAGAGCCCGGTGGGCATGCCTGGACGAGCCATCCGAAACTCCTTCATCACCGACAGTGAGGAGGGCAAGCGCCCTGCATTCCGTTGTGCATGGAAGTGCCTGGCCACCTGCAAGGCACAGGATGCAAATTACTGCATCTCCATCGCTTTGAACAACGCCCGCAAAGGCCTGCTCAAGAGTGGTTTTGTGTTTGCCGGTTCGAATGCCTACCGCATCAAGAAGATTGTTCCCGTACAAACCTTGGTCAGTGAACTGCAAGGTGGCTATGCAAAGGCAGTGGAGAGCAAAATTGCCCGTCTTTTGACAAAGCTCGAAACCCTGAAGACAGAGTACGTGCAGACACAGCAACTCATGCATGAACTTGCCAAGAGATATGAAGAAGCACTGCTGACTATGAACAGTGCCGCACACTCACTCAAGCAACAGTACACCAAGGCAGCCATGAAAGTTGAGTCCTTGCGTTTGGGCATGGCCCAGACACTGGCCTCAACCTCCCATATTCTTGCCTAGTGCAGGGCTTTGGCGCCGCTGTATGCTTCCTGGACGTGGAGCACCACTGCTCCATGGCCGGGATGCTTGGTTGGGTTGAATGCCTTCATGAAGTCGTAGTAGAACCCCTCGGTATGATAGCTAACTGTACCCTTGAGCTGGTATGAGGTACCATCTGTGGTGATAAAGAGCACGGAGGCGAGCGTACCTGCCTCGATGTTCCTCATGGTCTTGTCAAAGTAGTTGTTCGCCACCACGACTTCACTCTCCTCATAGAGATCGGTACAGGTAGCATAGATGCTGTTGGGCATCCCCATCTGGTCGACGGTTGTCAGGACAACTGCTTTCTCCCGATTCTTCCAAGCTTCACATACACTTTTGGGCAGCATGATGATTCCTCCATCCAACAGCATACACCTCCTTTCCCGCCTTCGATACCTTCCTTGCAAAAATAGTCCTCCTTGTATAGCATGAAAAAAATGGATCAGGAGGCGCTATGCACACAGCACACTTTCTGAAAGATGTATTGCT
>JAAYQY010000044.1 GCA_012519125.1 Spirochaetales bacterium | reverse complement strand
TTCAAGGTGATGTGCGGCAAGGACACCCTGATCTACTCTGGTCTGGGAGTGGGAGCTGTGGGAGCGGTATGCTCCACGGCGAACTACCTTCCCAAGCTGGTCTGCTCCATCTACGACAAGTATGTTGCAGGAGACCTCAAGGGGTCCTTGGAGGCACAGCTGAAGCTCAACCCGATCCGTCTTGCCACGGACAAGTCGAGCTTCCCGGTGGCGACGAAGGACCTGGCAAACCTGGTGGGACAGAAGGTCGGCAAGCCTTTCCTTCCGAACATGCCGTCTCCTCCGAAGCAGATGGAAAACCTTAAGAGCGAGCTCGTCAAGGGCGGCTACGAGGTTTTTGACTGAACAAATCCAATAGAGAGTGAATATGAAGGCTGTCCGAAAGGGCAGCCTTCTGTATAGTGCTAAAGTATGTTTTAGTAAAATATACTTTACTAAATGATAATTGAGTGATTAACTATAGCTATGAATGATCAACTGTTTATCGGAAGAAAAGATGAGCTTGCCTATCTTGAAAAGGCCTATGCATCACAGGACTTTGAATTTTGTGTCGTGTATGGAAGGCGCAGGATCGGCAAAACCTCGCTGGTGGTACGTTTTTGCGAGGAAAAGCGTGCGGTGTATCACATGGCGCAGAGAGGATCTGAAGCAGTTGGTTTGGAAAAGTTGTCCGAGGCCATCAGTGACTCTTTGCTTCAGAAAGCCCAAATGCAATTTGCAAACTTTGAGAAGGCCTTGGGGTATCTTGCTGAAGTTGCCGAGCATGAGCGATTGGTCTTTGTCATTGATGAGTTCCCTTACTTCTGTTCATCAATTCCCAACAGCATGAGTGTGCTCCAATATGCTATTGATCATACGTTGAAGAAGACCAAGCTCATGATCATACTCACTGGTTCATCAGTCAGTTTTATGGAACAGGAAGTCATGGGATCGAAAAGTCCATTGTACGGGCGAAGGACAAGGACATTGAAACTCAATCCCTTCTCTCTTGCCGAAACAGCCTTGCTTTGTGCTCGTAGTCCCATTGAGTCGGTTCTTGTACAAGCAATGTCCGGTGGTGTTCCCTTGTATGTACAATACTTTGCTTCAGAAGATCCCTTGTGGGAAGCCATCAGGGAGATCTGGTTCCTGAAAACAGGTCTTCTGTACTATGAACCACAATTCTTGCTCTCCATGGAGACGAGAAACCCAGAGCAATATGCACAGGTCTTGGCGCTCCTCGCTGCGGGAACCACGAAGCCCAGCCAGATGGCAGACAAGCTTGGGGTCAGCTCACCCCATCTTGCTGCACTCCTAACGACACTGCAAGCATTGGGGCTTGTTGCCAGAGAGTTGCCTTTTGGCGAAAAACAAGCCAAGAAAGGGGTCTACCAGATTTCTGATTCTCTTTTTGCTTTTTACTTACGTTTTGTCTATCCCTACCTTTCACTGTTGGAACAAGGGAAGCCTGAAGGTCCAATACGTATTCTTGAACAATACATGGATCAATTTGTGGGTAAACAGTTTGAGAAAATGTGTCACACGTATTTTCTCCAGCACACAGACAGACCGATTATTGCAATCTCTCATTGGTGGGGGTTTGACATGCAGAATCATCAGAATGAGGAGCTGGATCTGGTAGCTGAGGATGCAGATGGAGTGATGATTTTCGCAGAATGCAAATGGCGCTCCACCAAGGTAGGCCTCAGTGATTATGCACGCTTGGTACAGAGGAGCACGATAGTGAAGAAAGGAGAACAAGCAGAGTACTGGTTGTTCTCCAAATCAGGTTTCACCGATGAGCTTCGGGAAGCAAAACTAGCAACGCTTGTCAGTGTAGACCAAATGGTATCGGTTACATAACCGGCTGCGTGGTATACCCCATCATATAGGAGATCTTGGAAGCAGTGTCCTTGAGGCGCGGGATGGCTGCTTCAATCTCCTCTACACTCATATTGGAAGTCAGGGCACTTACGCTGATGCCGGCGATGACACGTCCATCCCTGCCCCTGACCGGTACTGCCGAACAGTTGTCTCCGTCAATGAACTCGTTTCGGTCACGTGCAACGCCTTCGCTGCGTACCTTTGCAAGTTCCTGCTTGAATGCAACGGGGTCGGTAATGGTCTTCTCCGTGTATTTGGGAAGGCCTTTCTCCTTGATGAGCTGGTCGAGCTCCGCTTCGCCCAATTCGCTGGTGAGTACCTTGCCGAGCGCACTGCAGTGAAAGGGTAGCTGTCGGCCTGGGGTGAAGTAGGTGCGGGGAGTGGATTGGGTGTCGATGCGGTCGAGCATCAGGACCTCTCCATTGTAGAAGACAGCCATATTTACATTCGCCTTCGGAAATTGGTTCCACAGCAGTTCCAGATACGGCATGGTGACCTTGCGTATCTCCTGTGACTGCAGGGCGCTGCGGCTGAGCTTGAGTGTTTTCAGCGAAAGGGTATACAGACCGGAGTACGGATCCTTGCTCATGTAGCCGGAGTTCTGCAGACTTGCCAGAAGACGGAAGGCCATGTTGCTGTTGGTGTCCAGGGCTGCACAGACATCCTGAATGGAAATCGGACCACTGCTGGTGGATGCAAAGTCAAGAATCTGGAAACATCGGGCTACAGTCTTGATGTTGTATTTATCAGAATCGGTTGCCATGAGAGAATCCCCACTTATTTGAAAATCGAATCAATATTTATAATGTAATTATAGTATTGCATAAGTAAGTAGAGTTTTCAAAGGTTATTTATAAATATTTTGTAGGGCTTTTGTATACAATATAGGCTGATTTTGCCGGAAAATTCAAGAAAGTACGTTCAGATCAAATCTAATAAAATTATAAAAATTAATGCCTTTATTATAAAAATTAAATTGACAATTGAAAAATTCCATTATAGCCTTTGATTATCAAAGAGATACCTATGCATACGCACCTACCTGAGGAGGAGAACGAATGATACCCTATATCCAGAAGATGGAAGTCTACCCTGTTGCAGGCAAAGACAGCATGCTGCTCAACCTGAGCGGAGCCCATGCCCCGTACTTTACCCGAAACATCGTCATACTGACCGACAGCCAGGGCAACACCGGTGTCGGAGAGGTCCCCGGAGGCCAGAAGATCACCAAGGCTCTTGAGGAAGTGAAGTCTGTGGTTGAGGGTTCGAAGCTCAGTGAGTACAAGCAGACGCTTCTCAAGGTGAAAGCCGCCCTTGGCAACGACGAGAATGACGTGCGCGGTCTGCAAACATTCGACCTCAGGACAGGTATCCATGTCATCACCGCCATCGAGGCTCCCTTGCTTGACCTGATGGGTCAGTACCTGGAAATTCCTGTTGCCTCCCTGCTCGGCGATGGCATGATGCGTGACCGGGTGAAGGTGCTCGGATATCTCTTCTTTGTCGGGGATCGCAAGAAGACCGACCTCCCTTACTATGCAGATGAGAAGAACAGTACCGACTGGTACCGTCTCCGCCACGAGGTGGCCCTCGATGCGGACTCTGTGGTTGAGCTTGCTCGCTCAAGCCAGGCAAAGTACGGGTTCCAGGACTTCAAGCTGAAAGGTGGTGTTCTTGAGGGAAAGAAAGAGATTGAGGTCATCAAGGCCCTGAAGAAGGCTTATCCTGATGCTCGCATGACCCTCGACCCCAACGGTGGTTGGTCCCTGAAGGAAGCCATCGGCCTATGCAAGGACATGCATGGCATTCTCTCCTATTGTGAGGACCCCTGTGGGGCTGAAAAGGGATATAGTGGTCGCGAGGTGCTCAGTGAGTTCCGTCGTGCAACCGGCCTTCCCACCGCCACCAATATGATCGCAACTGACTGGCGTGAGTTCGGTCACTCGCTTGAGCTGCAGAGTGTCGACATTCCCTTGGCTGACTGCCACTTCTGGACGATGAGCGGTGCGGTACGGGTAGGACAGCTCTGCGATGAGTTCGGCCTTACCTGGGGCTCACACTCCAACAACCACTTCGACATCTCCTTGGCGATGATCTCCCACGTGGGTGCAGCAGTTCCGGGCAATCCTACTGCAATCGACACGCACTGGATCTGGCAGGAAGGAATTGAACGGCTTACGGTCAATCCTCCCAAGATTGAGGACGGCCACATCGCCATCCCGAACAAGCCTGGTCTTGGTATCGAAGTGGACCGTGAGCAGATTCTCAAGGCCAACAAGGTCTATCTGGAGAACTGTCTTGGAGCCCGCGATGACTCAATCGGGATGCAGTACATGATCCCGGGTTGGAAGTTCGACCCCAAGCGGCCTGCACTGGTTCGATAAGTACCAACAAGGAAGCGGAATGGCGAAAGCTGTTCCGCTTCTCATCTGCATATAAAAGAGGTTGGATGTAATGGATGTTGCAAGTCTTTGGAATTTGCAGGGGCAGCTGTTTGCCTTGCTGGCAGTAGGCGTACTGCTGCGCAAGATCGGTCTCTTTGAGGATGCAACCAAACGCGTGCTGACCGACCTTGTCCTGTTTGTGACGCTTCCCTGCTCGATCGTGCTCTCCTTCCAGTTCTCCATAGACAAGCAGCTCATCCAGAGCTTGGTGTTCACCTTCCTCGTATCGGTCGGCGTTCATGTCTTTTGTTTTCTCCTCTC
>JAAYQY010000043.1 GCA_012519125.1 Spirochaetales bacterium | reverse complement strand
TGCCGTCCCTGAACTCTCCGAAATTGAGTGCAGAACCCATTTTGATTGGGAAGATGTGATAGCTCAGGCCTATCCGATGAAGAAGACGTATGAGAAACCAAGGATGGAGGTGACGCATGCCTAAGGCGCATACGCTGCTTGATGCCAAGAGGGAGCAGAAGAGGGCATACTGGACGTTGGTCCTCCCAGGCTTTCTCATCTATATTTCGGTAATGGCTTTCCCCACCATTTTCTCGATTTTTCTGAGTATCAGTGACTATAACGGCGGGAAGCTGTTCGGAGGGAAACCCATCAGTTTCGTGGGGCTGAAATGGTATGGACGCCTCTTTGTGGATGAGTACTTCTACCTTGCACTGAAGAACAATCTGTACATCGTTCTTGTCTCGGTTTTCGGGCAAATCCCCTTGGGCTTCTTTCTTGCCTATGTGCTCTATCGTGGGATCGTGAAGAAGGCTGACTTTTTCCAGACCATGATTTATCTTCCCACCGTCATTTCCACGGTTGTCATCGGTATCCTGTGGAAGTCCTTCTTTGCTCCCTATGGAGCCTTTCCTGAATTGGTCAGGCTTTTCAATCCTACGTATGAGTATGGCATCTCCAACCACCCGATGCTTCCGGTGCTCTTTGTCATCCTGTGGATGTACACCGGCATGTATCTGATCATCTTCATCGCCAACCTGCAGAAGATCGATGGGGCCGTCATTGAGGCTGCCCGCATCGATGGGGCAAGCGAGACGCAGGTGCTTGGCAACATCATCCTTCCGGCCCTCAGCGGGGTCTTGGTAACCACCGCCATCCTGGCCATCAGCGGCTCGCTGAAGAGTTTTGACCTGATCTACGTCATGACGGCAGGAGGGCCGGCCAACCGTACCAGTGTGCTCTCCATCTATATGTTCGACAAGGCATTCAAGGGAGCTCCCAACTATCCGTTGGCAAATGCCATCAGTACCGTCATGGTCATCATCAGCTTTGCGCTCATCGGCCTGACCAAATGGGTTGAAGGTAAGTTCGGGGGGAGGGAGTAGGCGATGCGTGATATCAAGGATACCAAGAGCATACGCTCAAGAATCGGATTGGTCCTGACCTATGCAGTCATGATTTTCTTTACGGTCATGGCCATCTATCCACTGCTTTGGCTGGTGATGAACTCCTTCAAGACCACCACAGAGTTCCAGATGAACAAGCTTGGATTTCCCCAGGAATGGGTGACAATCAACTATCGGGACTCATGGGTTCGGGGAAAGTTCCCCAATCTGATCCTCAACAGTCTCATCTACACGGGCATCACCACCGTGGCAACGCTCTGTTTCTCGTTCATGGCAGGCTTTGCCTTTGCCAAGATTCCGAATAAAGCGACCAAGGTCCTCCACGGTTCCTTTGTCATCGGTTTGCTGCTGACACTGCAGTCAATCATGGTTCCGCTCTTTCTCATCATCAACTGGGTAGGACTGTACAATAGCCGCCTCGGGGTGCTCATTCCCTATATCGGCATTGCGATGCCGATGGGCATCTACCTGGGCACCGAGTACATCAAGTCCATTCCTGATGCTCTGGTGGAGTCTGCCAGAATAGACGGGGCGACGTATCTGAGAATTTTCGCTTCCCTCATCGTCCCCATGGCTGCCCCGGTAGGGGTGACAGTGGCCATCCTGACGGTTACCGGTACCTGGAATGAGTTCATGCTGATAAACATTCTGACCAGCAGTGATGCACTGAAGAGCCTTCCTGTCGGGGTACAGAAGTTTGCAGGCGCCCTTTCATCAGACTTCGGCAAGCAGTTTGCCGCACTGGTCATCGGTTTGATCCCGATGCTGGTATTCTATTTGTTCTTCCGAAAGGAGATTACCAAAGGCGTTGCCGCCGGCGCTGTCAAAGGCTGAGATCAAATATGTTTGACAGCCCCAATAAGTCGTGGTAGCATTAGTTTGTACAAAGTATGAACTAATTAAGTGAGGATGCTTCACTCCCATGTGGGGTGGTGGATGTTCAGAAACTGTGGAGGAGCAAAGCCCCCCCACACAGGAAAAGAAGAAGTCATTAGGAGGTAAAGATGACTGGACTGAAGAGAGTTTCCATCGTGGCTCTTGCATTGCTGATGGTCGTGACATCAGTGTTTGCACAAGGAACCAAGGAAGATGCGTCTGCGGGAAAGCAGATTGAGCTCACCGTTCTCAATTACATCGACATGTCCGAGCCGAACAGTGCAAACGAGATCTCGATGGTTTGGGATAAATTCGCTGCAGAGAACCCGGATATCAAACTGGTGCGCGAGGACCTGTTCAATGAACCGTTCCACCAGAAGACCGAGGCCTACGTTGCCAGTGGCCAGGTACCCGATGTTCTCTATATGTGGCCCAGTGGCCGCAGCACAAGCCTCCACACCACCAAGAGTGTGAAGGACCTGATGCCGTTCCTCCAGAAGGATGGTATGGTTGACG
>JAAYQY010000042.1 GCA_012519125.1 Spirochaetales bacterium | reverse complement strand
ATCTGCAAGAACGATGCGTGAAGAGTTCTCCTCGGTAGGCCGGTTGTTGAGGATCAGAATGTCGTATCCGTACTTTTCCGCTGTCTCCTGGATCCCCACGAAGAAGCGGTAGTACTCATTCTCCGACTCAACCGGAAAGATCTGCTCGTAGGTGAAGACCGCAATCAGGGAGTTGGAGCCGTTCTTGAGCTTGCGCGCAGCCATGTTGGGCACATACCCCAGACGTGCCGCAGACTCAAGGATTTTCTCCTTGGTCTGTGCACCCACACGAATGCTCTTCCCATCCTTGCCATTCAGTACTGCAGAAACCGAAGCGTAGGAGACCTTTGCCTCACGTGCCACATCCTGCAAGGTCACCCGTTTGAAATCCTTCATCCCAGAAATACTCCTGCACCCTTCAGTGTAGCATGCAACAGGGGCATCGGTAGATGGAAAAGATCGGTTTTGGCCTGCAAGGCCACTGCAACCGCTGTTCCTGCTCCCTGCCCGATTGCACCGGCGGAAGGACTGACCCTGAGACTGGCATGTGCTGCAAACTCACAGCTGATGTTCCTTCCTGCTGCCAGCACATTGCTCACCTGCTCATTAAGCAGGCTCCTCAGCGGTATGGTATAGTACCCCCCCTCGCGCAGGAACGTTGAGTCGGTGGCCGCACCATCGGGGGAGTGGATGTCGATGGGATACCCGCACGCAGAAATGGCATCCTCGAACCTTGTCTCAGCCAGCAGGTCGGCCACACTGATGCGATAGGCGCCCTTAAGGCGGCGGGAACTGCGGATTCCGATACGCGGTCCACTGAAGGTCATCCGAGCCTTCCCGAAGCCGGGAATGTGGGTCTTGAGGAAGCGGTAGAGCTCCCAGACCTGACGCCTCCCTTCAGTCTCAGCCTCACTGAGCTGGATGGGATCCACAGGATTCTTCTCCAGCACCCGGGTCATATTCACGATGACCTCACCCAGAGCATTCGTCTCGAAGGCAAGGACAATGTCCCGGTCAAAGGTTATCTCCCCTGCCTTGATTCCCTCCTGCATGATCTCCTGGAAGCCGGAGAAGGAGAGCCTGCTCGCCTGGTGCTGCAAACCTGCCTTGGGGGCAAGGAAAGGAAAGAGTTCGACATTGCTGTCCATCAGGTCCCGTACCGCCTGGATATCGACATCGACGAGCTTGAAGTTCATCGTCATCGGCTGGTCCTTGCCATCTGTCTCCCTGCCCTGCTCGAAAGGGATGCCGGCAAGCGCTATCAGGTCGGCATCACCGGAGGCATCGATGAAGAACTTGGCATGCACGGAGAAGCGCTGTGCTGCACAGAGGCAGGAGATGGCGTGGAGCGTACCCTCATCCACTACCACATCGACCACCGTGGTGTGATAGAGGATCTTCACCCCAGCCTCCAGGCACATCAGCTCAAGCTCGCGCTTCATACCCTCACTGTCGAAAGGCGTTACCGTGTAGGTGTACCCGGTGGAGTCAGTGATATGCCCGGGACTCAAGCCCTTTTCAGCCATCCGCTTGATCAGTTCATCGGGCAGGCCCTGGACCACCTGCGTCTCTCCTGCGTGAAAGGTCATCATCGGCCCTGTCCCGCAGGCGGTCAGGCTGCCGCCGAGGTAGCCCTCCTCCTCGATCAGGAGCACATCCAGACCAAGACGTGCAGCAGCAATGGCAGCCATGCTGCCTGCAATGCCGCCGCCTACAACAATAAGATCATGGGTTGCATCAAAGAGAGTATGCATCATTGGTTCCTTTATTTCAGACCGGAATTCACCATGGCATCGGTGACCTTCTGTTGGAAGAAGAGGTAGACGGCCATGATGGGTAGTATCGAAAGGGTGGTTGCCGCCAGCTGCAGATGCCACTGGGGAAGTCCATAGGTGTCGTTGAAATTGGTGAGGGAAAGCGGCAAGGTGAATTTCTCCAGGCTGCTGATGAACACCAACGGCTCAAGATAGGTGTTCCAGACAGCGATGAACGCAAGAATGGCCACCGAACTGAGCACGGGGATGGCGATGGGCAGCATGATCCTGACAAAGATGCCCAGCGGATGCAGGCCATCGATGCGTGCAGCCTCCTCCAGCTCCTGCGGGACGGTGACATAGAACTGGCGCAGCATGAAGGTGGAAAAAGCCCCTTGGCTGCCGAAGATGGGAAGCAGCATGAGCGGAACCAGACTGTCGTCAAAGCCCCAGCCCCGCATCTGGAAGAAGAGAGGGATGAT